>NZ_JCBAJO010000069.1:0-20832 GCF_059772245.1 Cupriavidus sp. R6-3 | reverse complement strand
GCGGCGAGCCAGCGCGGCCTCCAATCACACCGCTTCGAACACCTTCTCTCGCATCGCTGGCCGCCCGGCGCTGCCGGGCAATGCCCGATACCCCGCCGCGAACACCAGCCGGCCCGCCGACCACGTATGCGTGATCATCGGCTGCCCGGCTACATGGGCCACTGCAGTCACGTCCGCGCGCAGGCCCGGCGCCAGGCGGCCCCGATCGTGCAACAGGCACGCATCGGCGGGATTGGCGGTGACCAGCGCAGCCGCCTCGTTCAGCGGCAGCTCGGCCAGGCGGGCCGCGGCAAACGCGGCGGCGATCAGCGTCGACGGCTGGTAGTCGGAACACAGGATATGACCGACCCCCGCCTGGATCGCATCGATCGCGCGCATCGAGCCGCTCTGGCTGCGGCCGCGCAGCACGTTGGGCGCGCCGAAGATCGTCGGCAAGTCCTGGGCGGTGGCCGCCTGCGCCGTGTCGAGGTTGATCGGAAACTCGCTCATCCGCACGCCAAGGGCCTGCATCGCGGCGATCCGCTGCGGCGAATCGTCGTCGTGGCTGGCCGTCGGCACGCCGAGTTCATGCGCGCGGGACAGCAGCCGGCGCACCCGTTCGTGCGCACCGTCGCGCTGCTCGGCCTTCTTCGCCGCGGCGTCCGCCGCTTCCTCGCGGCTCATGCCATGGTTGCCGACCATGTAGGCGAGGTACGCGTCGAGGGTCTTGAACTGGCCCTGTCCCGGCGAATGGTCCATCACCGACAGCAGGTCGACGACGCCCTCCAGCATCAGCATCTCGAGCACCGGCACCGCGGCCGAATCGGTGACTTCGTAGCGGCAGTGGATGCGGTTGTCGACCAGGCTGTGGTCGCGATACGCCGCCACGGTGTGCACCAGCGCGGCGGCCGTGTCGTTGTTGCGCACGCCGAACTGGTTGTTGGCGAAGGACAGCGCATGGTAGGGCGTGGTGATGCCGGCCGCCGCGTTGCGCCGGTCGACCTGCGCCACCGCGAAGTCCATCGGGAACAGCACGTTGGCGCGCGGTTCCACTTCCTTCTCGATCGCGTCGCAATGGACGTCGATCAGGCCGGGCATCACCGTGTGGCCGGGCAGCGCCACCACGTTGGCCAGCGCCGGCACCGTGGCGGGGTCCGGTTCGATGGAGGCGATGCGCCCATCCTCGATCAGCAGCGCGCTATCTTGCAGCACGCGGTCGGGCAGCACCAGGGTGACGTGCGTCAGGTAAGTGGCGGACATGTCCGGCTCCGTGTCGGTTTGGGCGAGGGTGCGGATAGGGGTTGGTTGGGCACGAATCACGCGATCGCGGTGGCCGGCTGCAACGTCAGCAGGCGCGTGGCGACCGCATCGCGGACGGCTTCGTCGTGGAAGATGCCGATCAGGCAGCGGCCCTCGGCCAGCGCTTCGCGGATCAGCTCGATGACCACGGCGCGGTTGTCGGCATCGAGCGAGGCGGTGGGCTCGTCCAGCAGCAGGATCGGATGGCCGCCGATCAGCCCGCGCGCGATATTGACGCGCTGCTGTTCGCCGCCGGAGAAGGTCGCCGGCGGCAGCTCCCACAACCGGCGCGGCAGGTTCAGGCGTTCCAGCAGCGCCGAGGCGCGCCCGCGCGCCTCGTTGCGGTCGACGCCGCGCTGCTGCAGCGGCTCGGCCACGACGTCGAGCGCGCCGACACGCGGAATCGCGCGCAGGAACTGGCTGACGTAGCCGATCACGTCGCGGCGCAGCCTCAGCACGCGTTGCTCCGGCGCGTTGGTCAGCTCGACCCAGGGTGCGCCTTCCGCGCTGGTATCACGCAACCGGATACTGCCTTCGGTGGCCAGGTAGTTGCCGTACAGGCATCGCAGCAAGGTGCTCTTGCCGGTGCCGGACCGTCCGGACAGCACCAGGCATTCGCCGCGCGCCGCCTCGAAATCGACCGACTGCAGCACCGGCAGCCGGATGCCGCCCTGGTTGTGCAAGGTGAACATCTTGCCGAGGCCGCGGACCTCGATCAGCGTCTGTGCATGCTCTGCCTGCTGTGCTTGACTCATGGTTCAACCCTGCAGAATGGAAGAGACCAGCAGCTGCGTATACGGATGCTGCGGGTCGTCGAGGATCTGGTCGGTCAGCCCTTGCTCGACCACGCGCCCGCCCTGCATCACCAGCGTGCGGTGGGCCAGCAGCCGCGCGACGGCGAGGTCGTGTGTCACCAGGATGGCGGCGAGGTCCAGGTCCGATACCAGCCGGCGCAGCAGGTCGAGCAAGCGCGCCTGTACCGAGACGTCGAGCGAGGCCGTGGGCTCGTCCATGAAGACCAGGCGCGGATGCGTGACCAGATTGCGCGCGATCTGCAGGCGCTGCTGCATGCCGCCGGAGAAGGCATGGGGCGTGTCGTCCAGCCGCGCCAGATCGATCTCCATCTTTTCAAGCCAGGCGCCCGCGATCTCGCGCAGCTCGCCGTAGTGGCGTTGTCCGACCGCCATCAGCCGCTCGGCGATATTGGCGCCGGCGCTGACCTGCATGCGCAGGCCGTCGCGGGCATGCTGGTGCACGAAGCCCCAGTCGGTACGCGCCAGCAGGCGCAGGCGTGCGCTCGACAGCGTGGCGAGATCCGTCAGGCCGGACTCGCGCATGTCGTAGCTGACGGTGCCGCGCTGCGCCGGCGCCTGCATCGAGAGGGCCTGCAGCAGCGTGCTCTTGCCCGAGCCGGATTCCCCGACGATGCACAGCACTTCGCCGGGATACAGATCGAAGCTGACGTCATGACAGCCATGGACGCCGTCCCAGGTGCGCGTCAGCCCGCGTACCGACAGCAATGGCGTCGCGCTCATCGCACACCTCCCGCGGCCGGATCGGCGGCCTCGGCGGCCTCGGTGGCTTCGGCTGCCTTGATGGTCTGTTGTGCCTGGCGATCGGCGCAGTACTCGGTGTCCGAGCAGACGAACATGCGCGTACCGGCGTCGTCGGTGATGATCTCGTCCAGGTAGCTGTCGGTGGCGCCGCACTGCGCGCAGCAGCTCGACCACTTCTCGACCGTGAAGGGATGATCGGCAAAGTCCAGGCTCTTGACCGAGGTGTAGGGCGGCACCGCGTACACGCGCTTCTCGCGGCCGGCACCGAACAACATCAGCGCCGGGTTGCGGTCCAGCTTGGGGTTGTCGAACTTGGGGATCGGCGAGGGCCGCATCATGTAGCGCTGGTTGACGATGACCGGATAGTCGTAGGTCGTGGCGATATGGCCGTGACGGGCGATGTCTTCGTAGAGCTTGACGTGCATGGCACCGTATTCCGCCAGCGCATGCATCGTGCGCGTCTCGGTCTCGCTCGGCTCCAGCCAGCGCAGCGGCTCGGGGATCGGCACCTGGAACACCATGGTCTGCCCTTCGCGCAGCGGCGTTTCCGGAACGCGATGGCGGGTCTGGATGATGCTGGCCTCGGCGGTGCGCTCCGTGGTGCGTACGCCGGTCACCCGGCCGAAGAAGCGGCGGATGTTGATGGCATTGGTGGTGTCGTCCGAGCCCTGGTCGATGACCTTGAGCACATCCTGCCGGCCGATGATGGCGGCGGTGACCTGGATGCCGCCGGTGCCCCAGCCATAGGGCAGCGGCATCTCGCGGCTGCCGAACGGGACCTGGTAGCCGGGAATCGCCACCGCCTTCAGCAGGGCGCGGCGCAGCATGCGCTTGGTCGATTCGTCGAGATAGCCGAAGTTGTAGTGCGCGTCGCGCGTGGTGACTTCCGCGGGGAGCGGGGCGATGGCGGCGGTCATGCGACGCTCTCCTCCTGGGGCTGGCACTGCGGTGCGGTCTCGTCGCGGCCGGTGGCGCGGGCGGAAGGGGCTGCCGTTCGTGTATCGGCGGCCGGTTCGGCCGCTTGCCGCTGCGCGCGCAGCCGGCGCAGCAGTTCGAGATTGGTCTGGAAGTCCACGTAGTGCGGCAGCTTCAGATGCTGGACGAAGCCCGAGGCCTCGACGTTGTCGCTGTGGTACAGCATGAATTCGATGTCGTTGGCGGGGTTGTCGGCGGCCTCGCCGAGGTCCGCGGCGCGCATCGCCCGATCGACCAGCGCCATCGACATCGCCTTGCGCTCGTTGTAGCCGAATACCAGGCCATAGCCGCGGGTAAAGCAGGGCGCTTCCTTGGCGTTGCCGGCGAAGTCGTTGATCATCTGGCATTCGGTCAGTTCGATCTCGCCGATGGTCACGGCAAAGCCCAGTTCCTCGACGAACAGCTCGACCTCCGCGGTGCCATAGCGAATCTCGGCGGCAAACGGATGCGAATTGCCGTATCCGCGTTGCGTCGAATAGCCCATCGACAGCAGGAAGCCTTCGTCGGCCCGCGCCAGGTTCTGCAGACGGGCCGCGCGGCTGGCCGGGAAGGTCAGCGGCTCGCGGGTCAGGTCGGCCGGAGCGGGATCGCCCGGCGGAATGGGCTCGGCCTCGACCAGGCCGTCTGCTTGCAGCAGGTCGGTTACGCGCGGCATCGTTTGAACTTCCTCTGCCGTGTCCGTGATTGGCGGGGCGATGCACGCCTGCGGAGCGCTATCGGCTTCGAGCGAGAAGTCCAGCAGGCGCTGCGTATAGTCGTAGGTCGGCCCGAGGACCTGTCCGCCCGGCACGTCCTTGAAGGTCGACGAGATTCGCCGGCGCAGCCGCATCGCGCCGGTATCGAGCGGCAGCGTGTAGCCGAAGCGCGCCAGCGTGGTGCGATACGCGCGCAGCAGGAACACCGCCTCGATCTGGTCGCCGGCGGCCTGCTTCAATGCCAGCGCGGCGAGATGCGGATCGTACAGCGAGCCCTCGGCCATCACGCGGGAGATGGCGAGCGGCATCTGCTCGCGGATCTGGGCCAGCGTCAGCTCCGGCACCGCAGGATCGCCGCGGCGATACGCGTCGACCATGCGGTACGAATTCAGGATGGCGCGTTCTCCGCCCTTGACTGCGACGTACATGTCAGTCCTCCACCAGTGTGGTGCGCGGCAACGCGCAGATCCGTTCGCCGGCGGTCAGCAGCAGGTCCACGCCCAACGGAAAGCCGGCATGGTTGGCCTGCCATTGCCGGCGGAAGTCTTCCGGCAGGCCGGCTACACGCAGCGTGCGCGTGGTCTCGATGCCGGGGCCGCGCAGCGTCAGCATGCTGCCTTCGTCGAGCGAAGCGACCTCGACGATCAGCGTGGCCGAGCGGTCGGGAAAGGCAGGATCGCCCTGCGCGCAGCCCCGCAGCGCCGGCATGTCATGGCCGGCCGGCACGCAGACGAACTGCGCGGCGGCGACATCGTCGACCAGCGGGCAGCCGCAGTGAAAGCGCAGGAACGCGCCGGCCGACGCGGCCATGTCGGCCGGCAACCAGACCGGCGTATCGGGATCGGCGAGCGTCAGCAGCAGGGCGGTCATCGCGGGAGACAGACCGTCTGGCACACCGCAATCCGCCGTCAGCGCTTCGATGCGGCCCGGATGGGCGAACGCCTGCAGCGTCGCGCGAAAGACCACCTGCGCGTCGTCGACGGGATGATCGAAGCCGGGCAGCAGCGACGCGGTGGATTGGCTCGGCATGGAATGCAGGGTCGGCATCTCAGTCCTCTCCGCGGGCCATCGTGAAGAATTCGACGCGGGTCTGCGCGGCTGCGGCCGCCTGCGCCGCGTCGCGTTCGGCCAGCGTGCGCGCCAGCGGTTCGAGCACGATCTGCTGGACGCGAGCGTGCCATTCCGGCCGCTGCAGCAGCGCGTCCAGCACGGCCGCCTGTTCGACATGGCGGGGACAGCGGCCCATGACATAGGCCACGCCGGCGATCGCCGCCTCTTCGGTCGGCGTCGGGCCCGGTTCCAGCACCACCGCGCAGCGCGTCACGGTCATCTCGCCGAGGTTGAACTGCGCACCGGTGCCGCCGGTACGCCCGCGCACCATCGCCATGCCGGACTCCGGCTTGCGCAGCAGGCGGTAGGCGGGCAGCGGTCCCTGCTGGCCCAGCCGCCGGTAGGCGCCATCGAGGGTTTCGGTATCTGCCAGCGCCAGGATCCGCAGCCATGCGGCCCGTGACGCGTCGGCGCTGTCGCCGATGTCGCCGGTTTGGCCGACTTCACCGATTTGGCCGCCTCTCTGGCCGTGTTCGCCGCGCTCGCCGTGTTCGCCGATCTTGCCTTTCATCGTCATCCCTATACGTCTATACGTTTAGATGTCAGCTGCAACAACACGGCGCTACTAGACCACGGCGGCATGACTGTTTGATGACGAGCCCGAATCGTGATCGGGCACCTCGCACGAGTGCATGCGGCTCGGGCACAATCGCACGATGCGATGGCCGCTGAATGACAGCGCGCAATGACAGCGCGCAATGACAAGAGGAATCAGGACGATGTCGGAACGAGAAGTCGAACGGGGCTCGGGCGTCGCGGTATGGCGCCAGATCGGGGAGGCGCTGGCCGATGACATCCGCAAGAAGCTGTACGGGCCCGGCGAGCAGCTGCCGCCGGAGTCCGAGCTGGCGATGCGCTTCGCCGTCAATCGCCATACCGTGCGGCGGGCCATGAGCGAACTCGAGCAAAGCGGCCTGGTGCGGATCGAGCAGGGCCGCGGCACCTTCGTGCAGGAGCATGCGATCGACTACGCGATCGCGCGGCGTACCCGTTTCTCGCAGAATCTCGCCGCGCAAGGCATACGCGGCCATGTCGAATTCGTCGGCAGCCATGTCAGCCGCCTGCCCGAGGTCGCCCGGCATCTGGGGATCGCGCGCACGGCGCCGGTGCTGCATGTGCAGATGGTCGGCAAGGCCGAAGGCCGCCCCATCGACGTGGCCGAACACTACTTCGATTACCAGCGCTTCCCGGAGCTGGAGGATCAACTGCGCGACCAGCGCTCGATCTCGCGCGCCCTCGCGCAATGCGGCATCGCCGACTACACTCGCAAGTGGTCGCGCATCACGGCGGCGCTGCCCAGCGCGCCGGTCGCGCGGCTGCTGAACCAGCCGAAAACCAGGCCCGTGCTGCAGGTCGAGGCGCTGAACGTCGATATCGACGGCGCGCCGGTGCAGTACAGCATCACGCGGTTCGCCGGCGACTGGGTTCAGCTGACCGTATCGGATAACGACTGATCCGCGGCGCGGGGACGGCATGGCTTGTCGATTGGTCTAGACATCCGCCTGTCACCTTGCCGCGCTAGCCTGCCCATTCGACCTACCGACCGACTGACACCAACATGCCGGCGCATCGATACGCCATTTACCTGGCTCCCAGCGAACCGTTCCGGACCTTCGGCCAGCACTGGCTGGGCCGCGACGCCGACACTGGCGAGCCGTGGCCGCCGCCGCGCGAGATGGCCGCGCGTCCCGCGCAGTGGGTCGAGGCGCCGGCCCATTACGGCCTGCACGCCACGCTGAAGCCGCCGTTCCGCCTCGCCGAAGGGACCGGGCCCGCGATGCTGGACGACGCCATGCGCGAGTTTGCCGGCACTCGTACTCCGTTCGACGTTCCGCTGACGCTGCGCGCGCTGCGCGGCTTCCTGGCGTGGTGCCTTGCCGACGAGCCGGAAGCCATACGCGCCGTGCATCAGCTGGCCGACGCCAGCGTGCGGGACATGGACCGATTCCGCGCGCCGCCCACGCCGGACGAGATCGCGCGGCGCAAGCCGGAGCGGTTGTCCCCGCTGGAGCGGCAGATGCTGCGCGACTGGGGCTATCCCTATCTGTTCGACGCCTTCACCTTCCATATCACGCTGACCGGCATGCTGGACGCCGAGCGGCAGGCCGCGGCGTTGGCCCAACTGTCGTCGGCGGCCGGCACGCTGCTCGACACGCCGCTCCGTGTGGACAGCGTCAGCGTGTTCGTGCAGCCCGAGCCCGGGGCCGATTTCGTGGCGGCGCGCCACTATGGCTTCGATGGACGAACCCGCGATGGCGCCGGCGCGGCGTACCTGCCGGCATGAGCGCGCCGCATCGCCTTGACGGCACTGGCCTGTTCTATCTGATGGGGCCTTCTGGCAGCGGCAAGGATTCGCTGCTGCGCGCGCTGCGCGAGCGCCTGGGCGGCGACGACCGGCTGGTCGTGGCGCACCGCTATATCACGCGTTCCGCGGATGCCAACGAGGCCTCCGTCGCGCTGACGACGGAGGAGTTCCAGCGCCGCGTCGCGCTGGGTTGCATGGCGATGCACTGGCACAGCCATGGCCTGCACTACGGCATCGGCATCGAGATCGAGCAATGGCTCCAGCGCGGCATCAAGGTCGTGGTCAACGGCTCGCGCGAGTACCTGCCGCAGGCGGTGGCGCGCTATCCGAAGCTGTGCGCGCTTCATGTGCGCGTGTCGCCGGCCGCGCTGGCCGCACGCTTGCGTCAGCGCGGCCGGGAGTCGGAGGAGGCGATCGCACGGCGTCTGGCGCGTGCCACCGCTGCGTTCGATGTGCCGGCCGGTTGCCGGCTCGTCGAGATCGACAACAGCGGGGCGCTGCAATCCGCCGTCGAGGCGTTGGCAAAGGCCATCGGCATGACGCCGGCCACCAGTCGGGCCGGCGAACTGACCTGACGCCCCGCCGGGCGACTCGCTTGAGTACCCGCCTTGCGACGCGCCTGATCGCCGGCTTGGCGACTCGTCCTCAGACCAGCACCTTGCGGATCTGCGCGGACAGCACGTCGATCACCGTCACGAAGGCGATGATCAGCAGCATCACCGCGCAGGTCTGTGCGTACTGGAAGCTGCGGATGATCTCCCACAGCACGGTGCCGATGCCGCCGGCGCCGACGATGCCGACCACCGAGGCCGAGCGGACATTGGACTCGAAGCGGTAGAGCGCAAACGACAGCCACAGCGGCAGCACCTGCGGGATCACGCCATAGACGATCTCTTCCAGCCGGCCCGCACCGGTGGCGCGCACGCCCTCGACCGGACGCGGATCGATGGCCTCGACCGCCTCGGCGAACAGCTTGGCCAGCACGCCCGTGGTGTGGATCCAGATGGCCAGCACGCCGGCGAACGGACCGAGGCCGACGGCCACGATAAACAGCATCGCGAACACCATCTCGTTGATGGCGCGCGAGGCGTCCATCAGGCGCCGCGCCGGCTGGTAGACCCAGGCCGGCACGATATTGGCCGAACACAGCAGGCCCAGCGGCACCGCCACCGCGACCGCCAGCGCGGTGCCCCAGACGGCGATCTGCACGGTGACGAGCATCTCGTCGAGATAGTGGCGCCAGTCGCGGAAGTCGGGCGGGAAGAAGTCGGCGGCGAACTGCGCCATATTGCCGGAATCGCGCAGCAGATCCAGCGGGCGCATGTCGGCGCCTTGCCAGGACAGGGCCAGCATGGCGAGCACGATGGCCCAGACGAGCATCGCGTAAAGGGAGGTGCGCGGCGGCCGGCCGCTCGCTTGCGGTGAAGGCAGGCCGGGCTTGGCGGTGGCGGTCATGAGGGGAATCCGTAGAAGGCAAGGGGCAGGGCCGTGCACGTCGCAAGCCCTGCGGTATATCCGACGATCGGCAATGACTGCGCGACGATTGCCCGATGATTGCGCGCTTGCTGCACGGTCACCGCGCAATCACCGAACCATCACTGCACGGTCACTGCACAATCACTGCGTGCCGACGGCCTTGTCGAGCTCGGCCAGGCGGCGCGACACATCGGCCAGGCGCTTCTCCTTGTCGGCCGCGGCCAGCGTGCCGTCCGACTCGATGCGAGCCTTCTCCTTGGCCAGCTCGATCTGGCGGATCGGCACCAGCTGCGCATCGCTGGAGGGGCGGAAGCCCTGGTAGGTCAGCGTGGCGAGCACCTGCTTCTCGCGCGCGGCGTCGGCGCCCTTGCCGTAGTTGACGAAGAAGGTCTGGATCTTCTGCTTCATGTCGACCGGCAGGTCCTTGCGATACACCATCGGATCGGCCGGAATCAGCGTCGATTTCCACAGCACGCGCAGCTGGTCATAGGGATTCTTGCCGGTGTTGACGCGATAGCGCCCGAGGTTTTCGGTATTGTTCACCGCGACATCGACCTGCTTGTTCAGCACCGACAGCAGGTTCGCCTCGTGGTTGCCGATGCGCACGGCCTTGAACAGCGTCTTCGGTTCCACCTTGTTGGCGGCCCACAGGTAGTAGCCGGGGACCAGCGTGCCGGAGGTCGAATTCGGATCGCCGGCGCCGTAGGACAGCTCCTTGCCGCGCCTGATCACGTCCTCGACCGACTTCAGGTCGCTGTCCTTGCTGACGATCAGCAGCGACCAGTAGCCGGGATTGCCGTCCTTGTCGATCACCGAGGCAAACACCTCGCCGTTGGCGCGATCGACCGCCTCCATCGCCGACTTGTTGCCGAACCAGGCGATCTGCACCTTGTTGAAGCGCATGCCCTCGATGATGCCGGCATAGTCCGACGCGAAGAACGGCTTGACCGGCACGCCGAGCGCCTTGCTCAGGTCGTCGATCAGCGGCTGCCACGCGGTCTTCAGGTTGGACGACGACTCGGTCGAGATGAAGCCGATGCTCAGCGGCCTGGCGTCCTGCGCCAGGGCAGGGGCGGCGGCAATCGCGGAGGTAATCAGGGCAAGGAAGGTTCTGCGAAGCATGGGTGACTCCGATGCGAAAGTAGGAGCGGAAAGGGACGGAAGGAGCCGGAAGGGGCCGGAATGACTACCAATGGCCGCGAATGGCAGCCCGCAATCAGGCGGCCGCAAGATCCATCGTGACGGTGGCAGGCACGGGCGAGCCGTCGATCGGCATCGCGATCCGGTCGGGCAGCAGGTCATGCAGCAGCTCGTCTGCCTCGGTACCGTAGAGATCGCGCAGCATGCGCTGCGTCAGCGCATGCGACGGACCGTCGTAGACGACCTTGCCATGGCGCAACGCCACCACGCGCGGGCAGTAGCGCATGGCGATGTCGACCTGATGCAGCGACACCACCACGGCGACCTTGTGCGTGCGATTGATCTGCGTGAGCAGCGACATCACGCGGCGCGACGATTCCGGATCGAGCGAGGCGATCGGCTCGTCGGCGAGGATCACGCGGGCGTTCTGCACCAGCGTCCGTGCGATGGCCGCGCGCTGCTGCTGGCCGCCCGACAGCGTCGAAGCACGTTGAAAGGCATAGTCGTCTATACCAACTTGCGCAAGCGCATCGAGCCCGGCGCGCAGTTCATCGGCCTTGAAATAGCGAAGCAGGCCGCGCCATTTCGGGATGCGGCTCAGCATGCCGATCATGACGTTGGTGATCACCGGCAGCCGCCCGACCAGATTGAACTGCTGGAAAACGAAGCCGATCTCGGCGCGCGCCTTGCGGACCTCCGCTGCCAGCCGGCCATCGCGCTGCACGGTGCGGCCATGCACCACGATCTCGCCGCTGTCGGCGGCGACGAAGCCTGCCACGTGACGCAGCAGCGTGGACTTGCCTGAGCCAGATGCGCCCAGCAGGGCCACCATTTCACCGGGCGCCACCTGCAGCGTGACGTCGTCCAGGGCCTTGTGGTCGGCTCGGAACGACTTGCTCAGGCCGCGCACTTCAATTGCATGGGTCATGTCGACTCCCTTGCTGGAATGACGAGCGCATTCTGGGGGGAGGTGATGACAGAGCGATGACGGCAGGGCAAGGGTGGCGCCGCGGCAAGCGCGGAGCGAAGCGGCGGGCCAGGCGGAGGGTCGCGCGAGGCCGGCAGCGGAATCGGCAACGAGGATTCGTAGTTGTGCTCATGTGTCAAGGAACTGACATTTGGGCTACCAACAATGCAGGCCAACGATCACGCTGTCCCTTTTCCCCACCACGGAACTCCAGCCATGCTCCCTTCCTTCGCTTCCCTTTGGCGGCGCGGCCCCACGCTGCCGCTCGCGGCCTCTGCCATCCTGGCCGCGCTGCTGCTGGCCGGCTGCGGCGGCGGCGACGATGGCGCGACCCTGTCGCCATCGGCCGCACCCGACACCACCAACCCGAACGGCAAGCTGCCCGGCAAGCTCGGCAGCTGCTCGAGCCGCTGCGCGCCCTGACTCTCCTCCGCCCCCAACGAAAAAGAATCCGCCATGACATTCAATCCGTCGAAGCGACAATTCCTGAAGGCATCGCTGGGCACCGGCGCCGCGGCCGCCGTGCTGGCGAGCTTCCCGCCGAGCATCCGGCGCGCGCTGGCGATCGAGGCCCACAATGCGACGGGCACCATCAAGGACGTCAAGCACGTCGTGATGGTGATGCTCGAGAACCGCTCGTTCGACAGCTATTTCGGCACGTTCAAGGGCGTGCGCGGCTACGGTGATCGCTTCCCGATTCCATTGCGCAACGGCCGCACCGCGCTGTACCAGACCGATGCCAACGGCAACATCCTGACGCCTTATCACCTCGACGAATCGATCGGCAACGCGCAGCGCGCCGGCGGCACGCCGCACAACTGGGCCGACTCGCAGGCGGCGTGGGACCATGGCCGCATGGACCGCTGGCCGGTGGCCAAGCAGCCGCTGTCGATGGGCTACTACGACGAGGCCGAGGTGACGTTCCAGCGCGCGCTGGCCGATGCCTTCACGCTGTGCGATGCCTACCATTGCGGCATCCATACCGGCACCATCGCCAACCGCCTGTTTTACTGGACCGGCTCCAACGGCCCTACCGGCGACAACGTCGCGGTGACGGTCAACGAGTTCAACGGCGGCGCCGACGTGGGTCCTTCGACGGAAGGCTGGACCTGGGACACCTATGCGGACCGTCTGCAGGCCGCCGGCGTCAGCTGGAAGGTCTACCAGAACATCCCCAACAACTTCGGCTGCAACCAGATGATGAGCTTCCGTCATTGGCGCGCCGAGATGGAGAAGATGCCGGCCGGACGGCAGGTGTCCAACACCAACGCGCCGGGCTTCAATCCGCCGTACGATCCGGCGATCGACGATCGCTACAGCCCCTTTGCCAAGGGCTTCTGCAACACGATGGCCGACGGCGGCTTCCTGCAGGCGCTGCGCGACGACGTGCAGAACGGACGCCTGCCGGAAGTGTCGTGGATCATCCCGCCGGCCGAATTCAGCGAGCACCCCGGGCCGTCGAGCCCGGCCAAGGGCGGCTGGTATGTGCAGGCGATTCTCGATGCGCTGACCTCCGACCCCGAGGTATGGAGCAAGACCGCGCTGATCATCAACTACGACGAGAACGACGGTTTCTTCGACCACCTGCCGCCGCCGACCGCGCCGTCGCGCAATCCGGATGGCACCGTCGCCGGCAAATCGACGCTGTCGGATACGCAGATGGCCTTCGAATACCACGACTATCAGCCGGCGACGCCCAAGCAGCCGGCCCGCGACGGCCGGCCTTACGGACCGGGTCCGCGCGTGCCGATGTGGATCGTCTCGCCGTGGAGCCGCGGCGGCTGGGTCAATTCCGAGGTGTTCGACCATACCTCCGTGATCCGCTTCCTCGAGGCGCGCTTCGGCGTGATGGAGCCGCAGATCAGCCCGTACCGCCGCGCGGTCTGCGGGGACCTGACCAGCGCATTCAATTTCGCCACGCCGAACGCCAACCCGCTGCCGGAGCTGGCGGGCCGCACCACGCGCGCCGAGGCCACCAGCCTGACGGCCGCGCAACAGGCCATGCCGAAGATCCCGGTGCCGGCCACGCCGGCGCTGCCGGTGCAGGACCCGGGCACGCGTCCCTCGCGGGCGCTGCCGTACGAACTGCACACCAGCGCGCGCGTCGATGCCCGCAACAACCGGCTGCAACTGCTGTTTGCCAACGCCAGCGCGCGCAGCGTCGGCGCTGTCTTCCACGTCTACGACCGCCTGCATCTGGACCGCATTCCGCGCCGCATCGTCGTCGAGGCCGGCAAGACGCTCGACGACGTCTGGGATATCGGCGCGGACGGCGGCAAGTACGACCTGTGGGTGCTGGGCCCGAACGGCTTTCACCGCAGCTTCGTCGGCGATGCGGCGGAGCAGGGCGAGGCCATGCCGGAAATCCAGGTCTGCTACAACCCGTGCGATCGGCCCACCGTGCAGGTCAAGCTGCATAACAACGGCCGCCGGCCGATTCGCTTCACGGCCGAAGCGCTGGCGTATCGCAGCGACGGCCCGTGGACGCGCATGGTCCCGCCTGGCAAGGTCGTCGAGTTCGAATGGGCGATCGCGGACGCCGGCTGCTGGTACGACTTCGTCGTGACCTGCGACGCGAGTCCGGCGTTCCGCCGCCGCTTTGCCGGGCGGATGGAAACGGGCAAGGACCTGGTCAGCGATCCGGCGATGGGGCAGGTCGGACAGGTTTGAGGCGTGCCGGAAGCCGTCTCCTGAGTCGGCGCTGAGTCGGCGCTGAGTCGGCTCCCGAGTCGGTCCCCAAGCCGGCTCGTGAAGTCGTTCCCTGAAGTCGTCCGCTGAACGAAGCGCGGTCCCGCCCCGGGGCAGGACCGCGCTTCAGCTTCTCCGCATGAAGGTCCCCAGCCCCTCCTGGTCGTAGTACTCCAGCGTCAGCCGGTCGCTGCCGAACCAGACGCGCGAGATCGTGCCCGGCGTCGCGTTCTCGTTGCGCAGCCGGAACGTGTAGACGTCGCCGTCCCAGTGCGACAGCGGCAGCACCAGCGGCGCGGGGCCGATCGTCAGCACCAGTGCACCCGCGGATTCGCGTACCGTGATCGGCCCGTAGTAATTGTTGGCATAGTCGCCGGCATAGACCGACAGCGCGCGCGGCGGCAGCGGCGAGGCCGGCGGCGTGGCGCCCACCAGCCCGCCTTCCGGCGCCAGCACGGGCGCCAGCGCCTCCTCGATGATGGTCGCCCAGTCGCGCTGGATCGCGCCGTAATCCACCAGATCGAAGAACTGGTTGTTGATCGTCTCCGGCACGCCGATCGGAAAGCCGTTGGTCAGCGTGACGATCGCCAGATTCAGCGAGGGCACCGCGAGGAAAGCCGTCGCGGCACCGAGCGCGAACGCGCCGGAGTGGTTGTACATCGCGCGGCCGGCAGGATTCGTGCCGACGTTGAAGCCATAGCCGTAGAAGCCCGCCGGACGCCCGTCGGCCGGCGGCGTGGACTGGTTGTGCGGCGCGATCGCTTCCTTCAGCGCACTGGCGTCGACGATGCGCCTGCCTTCGAACATGCCTTCGCCGAGCATCATCACGAGCCAGCGCGCCACGTCGTTGACCGAAGCGCTGACCCCGCCGGCCGGCGATTGCGCATCGGGATCGCGTACCGGACCGCGTATCCACGCGCCGTTCTCGCGCACATGGCCGACCGCGCGATTGTCGCGGGCCAGATAGTCGGCGTGGCGCGAACTGGTGCGCGCCATGCCGAGCGGACGATAGAGGGTCTGCTCCGACAGCGTGGCCCAGTCCATCGCCGCCGCGGTGGCGACCGCTTCGGCGGCGGCGGTCAGGCCGAAATTGGTGTACTGGTACGAGGCGCGAAACGGATGCAGCGGCAGGAAGCGCAATCGCTCCAGTACCTGGCGACGGTCATAGCCCATGTCCTCGAGCCGATCGCCCGCATGGTCCGGCAGGCCCGAGCGGTGCGAATACAGGTCCGCCACCGTCAGCACCGGATTGACCTCGGGATCGGACAGGGCGAACCAGGGCAATTGCGATTGCACGGGGGTGTCCCACCGGACGCGTCCGATGCCGACCTGATGCGCGACCACCATGGCGCCGAGCGATTTCGACATCGAGGCGAGCTGGAACACGGTATCGGCGTCGACCGCCGCGCCCTCGTCGACGGCGCGCTTGCCGAATCCCTTGGCATAGACGACTTGATTGCCGCGGACCACCGCCGTCGCCACCCCCGGCACACCGGTGCGGGACATCTGGTCGGTGACGAGCTTGTCGACGCTGGCGATGGCCTGCGCGATCCGGGCTTCCGGCACGGGAGGAGATGGCGGGGAGGGCGGGGGATCGTCGTCGTCGCCACCGCAGGCGGCAAGCGCCGATCCCAGCGTGGCGACGAGAAACGTGCGGCGCGAATGCAAGGTCGTCATGGCGAATTCCCCTCGTGTTATTCGGGCAGGCCGATGCGCCGCTACGCAGCGTTCCTGTCTTGCTGGACAGTAGAAGCTGCGGCAATGAAAGTCGAGGGCAATTGCGCTGCGCGTCGAGGGATGTGCCGGGCAGTATGCCGCTGCCCACGTTTGGGCGAAGCGTGCTTGCCTTTGCTCCTCAGGCCGTGCCTGACGTGCCGTGCCTATCCAGCTGCGTACGCAGGAAGCTGACCTGATCCGCCACGACGATCCGTCGCACCGCCTCCAGCTGCGGATCGGCGCCCGGAAGCGTTCGGGCGTGCGCGATCGCCGCATGCCAGTCAGTCTTCTGCACGGCGATCGAGATCCATTGGCGCGGCGTGCCGCCGCTTTCGCCGAAGTCCACCATCGTGTTTTCCCGCTGCTTCAGGCCGCTGTATCAGGCCGCTGTATCAGGCTCCTTCCATCCGCTCGGCCTTCCATGCCTCGTGCCGTTTGCCCCAGGCCGACATTGCCGTTACCGCGTCATTCAGGCTCAGCCCCAAAGGCGTGATCGAATATTCGACGCGAGGCGGGACTTCGCCGTAGTCATGCCGGTGGATCAACCCGTCCGCCTCCATTTGGCGCAATTGCTGCGCCAGGACCTTTTCGCTGACGCCGGGCAATCCCCGGCGCAATTCGGCGAAGCGATGCGGACGCAGGTGCAATTCCCAAAGCACCGAAGTCTTCCATTTGCCGCCGATTGCCTGCAGCGCGGAGGCAAATCCGCAACCGTCCGGCTCCTTGTTTCTCATTGCAGAACACTCCATCAATGGACCGGATATCACCAGACCGGATACTTACTTCGAAGTGCGTTCTTCCCGGTGCCGGGACGAATCGATATCATCGAATCGGGCCCATCTCGAAAAACTGGCGCGGTCGATACGACAGGATTCGATCGCCGGAGAACTTTCCATGACATCGTATTTTCCCCTCCGCAGCGCGGGGTGGCTGGGCTCGCCCGTCTTCCGCATTTTAATGAACCGGCGCCATTCCCTTTACCGGCATGGCACGGCGGAGCTGGCCCATGCAAGCTGACGTCCGCACGCGCACCGCGGCATGTTCCTGCCGCGGCGTCGAACTCGTTCTGGCCGGCGAGCCGCACCGCGTCTACGCCTGCAGCTGCCTCGAATGCCAGCGCTGCACCGGTTCCGCGTTCTCTTACCGCGCGATCTATGCCGAATCGGCCATCGTCAGCCGAAAAGGCGAAACCAGGACGTGGCGGCGCACCGGGACATCGGGACAATGGCTGGAGCAGGAATTTTGCGCGAGGTGCGGATCCGTGGTGCTGATGCGAGCCGAAGCATTGAAGGCAGCTATTTCCGTATCGGCCGGTTGCCTCGAGGACAGGGATTTTCCGGCGCCGCAATTGCTGCATTGGGCGGAGCGCAAGCACCGATGGCTTTGTCTGCAAGACATTGCGGAATCCCGCCCGCAATGAACCTGCCGCGGCCTCGCAATGATTCGCAGCATCGCGCCCAGCCCCGATCTCCCATCGGTAGATATCGCCGGCGGCAGCATTGTCCGTGGCAGGATCCGGTCGGGAGGCCGGCGGCGATGTCGGCGAGGCGGGTGAATTAAACATCGTCGAATTCACCGCCGACTGCAGTTCTGGTAATGTCTCGGCCTTGACGCCCCGTCAACCCAAGGCTGGCGCGGCGTCGAGCCAAGACCAGATACCAATACCAATACCAATAAATCCGGAAGGGGGGTCCCGGTCCATCGGCCGCACAGCGCGCCGGGGATCGGTTCAGCCTGGCGCATCGCCATGCCGCTTCCGGCGCAAGCTCTGCGGGAGGCCGGCCAATGACGCTCTACGAACTCAAGCCCAGATTCCAGGCGTGGCTGCGCCCGCTGGTCCAGGATCTGGCCGAGCGCGGTGCCACCGCCAATCAGGTGACGCTGGTGGCCGCGGCCGGCTCGCTGGCCGTCGGGGCGCTGGCGGCGATCGGCGCGCTGGTGGCTGAAACCTCCGTGCTGTTCCTGCTGTTCCCGCTGTGGCTGTTTGCGCGGATGGCGCTCAATGCGATCGACGGCATGCTGGCGCGCGAGCACGGCCAGAAGAGCGCGCTGGGCGCCTATCTGAACGAGCTGGGCGACATCGTCTCCGATGTCGCGCTGATCCTGCCGCTGGCCGCGCTGCCCGACTTCAACCTGGCCCAGGTCGGACCCTTTGCGCTGCTGGCGGTGATCGTCGAGGCCGCAGGGCTGATCGGTCCGCTGGCCGGCGCAAGCCGCCGCTACGACGGGCCCTTCGGCAAGAGCGATCGCGCTCTGGTGGTCGGCGCGATTGCGCTGTGGGCCGGCGTCGGGCTGGGGTTCGGCACGCTCGGGCCGTGGCTGTGGCTGCTGCTGTCACTGCTGTCCGTATTGACCATCGTCAACCGGGTCCGTCGCGGCGTCGCCGAAGCGCAGGCCCAGGCGCGGGCTCAAGCGCCGAGCCAGACCGCGGAGTAAGGCATGGACCGACTGTCGATGCGCCAGCCGCTGGAGCGGCAGTTGGAGACCCACGACGGGCAGACGCTGTTCTATCGGCATTGGCCGGCGCTCGAGGGACAGCCGCGCGGCGCGGTGGTGCTGTTCCATCGCGGGCACGAGCATTCCGGCCGTGTCGCCCACCTTGCCGACGAACTGAACCTGCCGGCCTACGACATCTTTGCGTGGGACGCCCGCGGCCATGGCCGCTCGCCGGGCGAGCGCGGCTACAGCCCGAGCCTGGCCGATTCCGTGCGCGATATCCAGACCTTCACCGGCCACATCGCCGCCAACCACGGCATCGCGCTGGAGCGGATGGCGGTGGTGGCGCAGAGCGTCGGCGCAGTGCTGGCCGCGACCTGGGTCCACGACTACGCGCCGCCGATCCGCGCGCTGGTGCTGGCCTCGCCGGCGTTCAAGGTCAAGCTGTACGTGCCATTCGCGCGCCCGGGCCTGAAGCTGATGCACCGGCTGCGGGGCAAGTTCTTCGTCAACAGCTATGTCAAGGCGAAGTTCCTGACGCACGATCCCGAGCGCATCGCCAGCTATGACACGGATCCGCTGATCACGCGGCCGATCGCGGTCAATATCCTGCTCGATCTGTACGACACCGCCGAGCGGATCGTCGCCGACGCGGCCGCGATTACCGTGCCGACGCAACTGCTGATTTCCGGCGCCGACTGGGTGGTCCATCGCGGGCCGCAGGACCGCTTCTACGAGCGGCTGGGCAGCCGGGTCAAGGAGCGCATCGTGCTCGATGGCTTCTATCACGACACGCTGGGCGAGCGCGATCGCCAGCGCGCGGTCGATGCGGCGCGACGCTTCATCCTGCGCGAGTTCGACACGCCGTCGGCGCCGCGCTCGCTGCTCGATGCCGACCAGATCGGGCCGTTCCGCGAGGAATCGGACCGGCTCGCCTCGGCACCGACCGGTCTTGCGGCGTGGTACTGGCGCGCGGCACGCGCCAACCTGAAGCTCGGCGGCCTGCTGTCCGACGGCGTGCGCCTGGGCCATGAAACCGGCTTCGATTCGGGCTCGACGCTCGACTACGTCTATCGCAACACGCCGTCGGGCCGCGGCGCCCTGGGCCGGATGGCCGACCGCCAATACCTCGATGCGATCGGCTGGCGCGGCATCCGCCAGCGCAAGGTCCACGCCGAGGAACTGATTGCCGAGGCCGTGCGCCGGCTGCAGGCGGCCGGCATGCCGGTACGGATGGTCGATATCGCGGCCGGCCACGGCCGCTACGTGCTCAAGGCGCTGGAGAAGCTGGACCGCGCCGCGGTCGAATCGATCCTGCTGCGCGACTACAGTGCGCTGAACGTCGAGCAGGGCAGGGCGCTGATCGCGGCCAAGGGCCTGGGCGGCATCGCCCGCTTCGAGCAGGGCGACGCCTTCGATGGCGACGATCTGGCCGCGCTGTCGCCGGCGCCGACCTTGGCGGTCGTCTCCGGCCTGTACGAGCTGTTCCCCGACAACGCGATGATCCGCCGCTCGCTCGACGGCCTGGCGCGCGCGGTGCCGCCGGGCGGCTATCTGGTCTACACGGGCCAGCCGTGGCACCCGCAGCTGGAGTTCATCGCCCGCGCGCTGACCAGCCACCGCGCCGGTGCGGCGTGGGTGATGCGGCGCCGCTCGCAGGCCGAGATGGACGAACTGGTGCGCAGCGCCGGCTTCGACAAGGTGACGCAGCGGATCGACCGCTGGGGCATCTTCACCGTCAGCCTGGCGCGCAGGCGCGAGGCATGAGCGCCTTGCCTGCTCCCACGCAGCCCGGCATGCAACCCGGCTCGCAACCCGATACGCAACCCGGTACGCGACCGGGCACGCAGCCCACGACGCAACGCGGCATGCACCCCGACGCGCCGCAGCCCGCCGCCGACGAGCCCCGCCCCTGGGGCCTTGCCTGCGTGCTGCTCGCGCTGGCCGGCGCGCTGTTTTTCTCAAGCTACGGCTTTGCCAACTGGCTGGCCAGCCAGCGCGCGGACGTGCCGTCGTTCTACTTCGGCTGGGAACGCGGCATCCCTTTCGTGCCGTGGACCATCGTGCCGTACTGGTCGATCGACCTGCTGTACGGCATCTCGTTCTTCCTGTGGCGCACGCGCGCCGCGCTGCTGACGCACGTCAAGCGCCTCGTTGCGGCGCAATTGATCTCGGTCGCCTGCTTCATCGCGTTCCCGCTGCGCTTCGCCTTCACGCGCCCCGCGGCGGACGGCCTGCCGGGGCAGCTGTTCACGTTGCTCGGGGGCTTCGACCTGCCGTTCAACCAGGCTCCGTCGCTGCATATCAGCCTGCTGATCGTCCTGTGGATCGCGTTCGCGGCGCATCTGCCCAGGCGCTGGCATTGGCTGCTGCATGGCTGGTTCGCGCTGATCGGCGTATCGGTGCTGACGACCTGGCAGCACCATCTGATCGACGTGCCGACCGGCGCGCTGGTCGGCTGGCTGTGCGTCTATCTGTTTCCGCTGCGGC
>NZ_JCBAJO010000068.1:0-20951 GCF_059772245.1 Cupriavidus sp. R6-3 | reverse complement strand
TCGCTACGTCGCGCGCAAGCGGCGGCGCCTGGCGGCGCGCCTGCCGCGCGTCGACTGGATGCGTGCCAGCAGCGGCCTGGCCCACGTGGCGGCGCTGGTGCATCGCGTGCGCGGCCTCGCGCCCACGCTGCTGGTGCTGGCCGCGCTGACCGGGCTGGTGCTGTGCACCACGCCGCTGCCGCTGGGCGGACAGCTGACCGTGTTCGCGCTGGTCTGGATCGCGGTGATGGTGCTGCGCAGGATCCCGGGGCGCTTCCCCACGCTGACGATGATGGCGCTGTCGCTGCTGATGACGCTGCGCTATATCTGGTGGCGTGCCACCGAGACGCTGGACCTGGCCACGCCGATGGAGGTCACCATCGGCTATCTGCTGTTCGCCGCCGAGGCCTACACCTGGCTGGTGCTGATCCTCGGCTATGTGCAGACCGCCTGGCCGCTGTCGCGCCGGCCCAAGCCGATGCCGGCCGATCCGGCGCAATGGCCGACCGTCGACGTCTATATCCCGACCTACAACGAGCCGCTGTCGGTGGTGCAGCCGACCGTCTACGCCGCGCGCAGCCTCGACTGGCCCAGCGGCAAGCTGAACATCTACCTGCTGGACGACGGCCGGCGGCCGCAGATGCAGGCCTTCGCCGAGCAGGCCGGCGTGCACTACCTGACGCGCAACGACAATCGGCACGCCAGGGCCGGCAATATCAACCATGCGCTGTCGGTGACGCAGGGCGACTACATCGCGATCTTCGATTGCGACCACATTCCGACCCGCTCCTTCCTGCAGATGACGATGGGCGAGTTCATCGCCGATCCGCGCTGCGCGATGGTGCAGACGCCCCACCACTTCTTCTCGCCCGATCCGTTCGAGCGCAACTTCGATACCTTCCGCCGCGTGCCCAACGAAGGAAGCCTGTTCTACGGGCTGATCCAGGACGGCAACGACCTGTGGAACGCGGCCTTCTTCTGCGGCTCGTGCGCGGTGATCAAGCGCGCGCCGCTGGCCGAGATCGGCGGCATCGCGGTCGAGACCGTGACCGAGGATGCGCACACCGCGCTCAAGCTGCACCGGCGCGGCTACAACACCGCGTACCTGCGCACCGTGCAGGCGGCTGGGCTGGCCACCGAAAGCCTGGCCAGCCATATCGGCCAGCGCATCCGCTGGGCGCGCGGCATGGCGCAGATCTTCCGCATCGACAATCCGCTGCTCGGCAAGGGGCTCAAGCTGTTCCAGCGGCTGTGCTACTCGAACGCGATGCTGCATTTCTTCTACGGCATCCCGCGGCTGATCTTCCTGACGATGCCGCTCGCCTATCTGGTGTTCGGCATGCACGTGATCAACACCTCGGCGGCGATGATCGCGGCCTACGTGCTGCCCTATCTGGTGATCGCCAACATCACCAACTCGCGCATCCAGGGCAAGTACCGGCATTCGTTCTGGGCCGAGGTCTACGAATCGGTGCTGGCGTGGTACATCGTGCTGCCGACCACGATGGCCTTCATCAATCCGCGGCTCGGCAAGTTCAACGTGACGGCCAAGGGCGGCCGGATCGAGGACGACTACCTGGACTGGACGATCTCCAAGCCCTATCTGCTGCTGCTCGCCCTGAACGTGGCGGGCCTGGGCATGGGCGTGGGCCGGCTGCTGATGGGCACCACCACGGAACCCGGCACGGTCGTGATGAACATGGTCTGGGCGACCGTCAACCTGCTGATGCTCGGCGCGGCCATCGGCGTCGCCAAGGAAGCGCGCCAAGTGCGCGTGTCGCACCGGATTCCGATGCGCGTGCCGGCCACGCTGCTGCTGCCGGACGGCACCACGCTGGCGTGCAAGACCGAGAACTATTCGCTGGGCGGCCTGGGACTGCTGCTGCCGATCGACGTGGCGCTCGGCGAAGGCGAACGCGTCGGCGTCTGCCTGTCGCGCGGTGCGCGCGAATACCACTTCGCCGCCACGGTGGCGCGCAACGTCAACCGCCACCTGGGCGTGCGGATGCAGGACCTGAGCCCGGAAGCCGAGACGCAGCTGATCCAGTGCACCTTCGGCCGTGCCGACGCGTGGATCGACTGGCTGGACGACCAGCCGCGCGACGCGCCGCTGCGCGGGCTCAAGGAGGTCATCGAGATGGGTTATCAAGGCTTCCTGCGCCTGTACGACGCCGCGATCGACATGCTCGAGGCCGCGCTGGTGCGGCGGCGAACGCGGCAGTCCTGAGTCCGGGCACGCGCACCGTCGTTGCAAACGCCCTCGCACCGCCATCGCACGTCATAGCATCGATCAACGCACCCATCCACGCACCCCGAACCGCAATCCCGAACCGCCAACCCCATGGGAATCTGGAACCTCTACTTCGCCGCCAAGCTCTACCTGTTCGCGATCGGACAGGTGCAGCCGCGCTGGCTGCTGAACCTGCTGTTCGCGCTGTGGCTGGTGCTGCCGGTGGAACACCGCGGCCTGCGCGTGCTGCGCCAGGTGCTGGCCGTGGTCGTCGGCGTGGCGCTGCTGTACCACGAATCGAACCTGCCGCCGTTCGCGCGGGTGGTCTCGCAGTTCTCGAACCTGAGCGCCTTCACGCCGGCCTATCTGCTGGAGCTGCTGCAGCGCTTCGTCAGTCCGCAGATGGTGCTGGGCGCGATCGTTGTCACGCTGACCTATCTGGTGATCAACCGCTGGGTGCGCGTCACCACCTTCGTGCTGCTCGCGCTGGTCCTGGTGCCGCTGTGGCAAGGGGCCGGCACGGCTTCGACGGGCGCCGCGGCGACCGGGGCCGCCGCCACGCGCGTCGCGCAGCGCCCGGCTCCGACGATGCGGATCGACAGCCCGGCCGAGGTCGGCGACAACGAGGCGCAGCTGAACGCGTTCCGCACGCAGGAGGCCTCGCGCCAGGTCGCGTTCACGCCGTTGAGCGCCTCGCCCGACAGCCAGTTCGACATCATCGTGCTGCATGTCTGCTCGCTGTCCTGGGACGATCTCGACGTCGCCAAGGCACGCAACCATCCGCTGCTGTCGCGCTTCGACTATCTGTTCACCGAGTTCAGTTCGGCGGCCAGCTACAGCGGTCCGGCGGCGATCCGGCTGCTGCGCGCAACCTGCGGGCAGCAGCCGCACCAGGCGTTGTACTCGCCGGCGCAGCCGCAATGCCATCTGTTCGAGGCGCTGGCGCAGGCCGGCTTCGATACGCGCGTGCTGATGAACCACGATGGCCGCTTCGACAATTTCCGCGGCTTCGTCGACAAGGAGATCGGCATTCCGAACGTCACGCACGTGCCGGTCGACGGCGTGCCGCCGGCAATGCGGGCCTTCGACAATTCGCCGATCCTGGGCGACTACGCGGTGCTGGAGAAGTGGTACAAGTCGCGACTCGCGCAGAACAGCGGACCGCTGGCGCTGTACTACAACACGGTCACGCTGCACGACGGCAACCGCCTGCCGGATTCGAAGCTGACCAGCATCCAGTCGTATCCGCTGCGGCTGACGCGGCTGCTGGACGATATCGACAAGCTGATCGCGCTGATCGAGCAGTCGGGCCGCAAGGCGGTGGTGGTGTTCGTGCCCGAGCACGGCGCGGCGCTGCGTGGCGATGCCAACCAGATCGCCGGCATGCGCGAGATTCCGACGCCGCGGATCGTGCATGTGCCGGTGGGGGTCAAGCTGATCGGTCTGCAGGGTGGCAAGGCGGGCGGCGAGGTTGGGGGCGACGCGGGCGGTAATGCGGGTGGCAATGCGGGTGGCAATGCGGCAAGTCATGCGGCAGGCAATCCGCAGGGCAACGGCAATGGCGCCGGCGGGCCGGTGACGATCCACGCGCCGAGCAGCTATCTGGCGCTGTCGCAGCTGTTGTCGAACCTGGTCGCCGACAGTCCGTTCCGGCAGGGCGCCCCCGCGCCGTCGCAATACGCGGCGGACCTGCCGCAAACGCGCATGGTCGGCGAAAACGAGGCGACCGTGATGATGAAGCGCGGCACCGGCTACGTGGTGCGCACGCCCGACGGCGTATGGGTGGATGGCAAATGAGCGACGGCGAGCGCAAACGCGCCGGACTGCGGCGCGGCCTGCGAGCGCGGCACGCACCGCGGCCCAATAACGATATCGAGGCGCTGGCGATGAAGGTGCCGGGCTTCGCCGCGCATCGCTATGTCGACGAGCAGGAAGCCCAGGCGGCCCGCGCCGCCGCGGCGCGGTGGCCACGGCTGGCGGGATGGCTTGGCTATGGGAAGGACGGCGAGGCGGAGAGCCACGGCGCCGTCGACGCACCGGCGCTCAAGCCGTCGCCGCGTTGAGCGCCTGCGGCTCGGCCTTTGGCTCGTTCGTTGCGTTGCCCGCGGCCGAGGTCGAAGCCGACGACAACCCTGCCGGCACATCGGGTCCCGCCACCGCGGCCAGCAGCAGATTCGCCGCCGGCTCGAGCCGCTCGGCCTGATTGAACAGCCGCACGGACACCAGGCTGTTCTGCAAGGCCGCGAACAATACCTGCGCCAGCGCCGCCGAGCCGATCGCCGGCTGCGCATCGCCGCCGTTCTGCGCGCGGGCGCGCTCCAGCAGCGCCGTCAGCCAGCTTTCGTTGATCCGATGGAACTCCTGCAGCGCGTGATGCACCGCCGGCGGCAGGCACAGCGCCTCCGTCGACAGCATGCCGGCAAGACACACCTGTTGCCCGCTGCATTCGCGCCGCCACGACGCCAGGTAACGCTTGGCCTGCTCCAGCGGCGGCAGCGCCGGATCGATGCCCTCCAGGTAACGCGCCGAGCGTTCGCTGTAGGCGTTCACCGCTTCCAGTGCCAGGTCTTCCTTGGTCGGGAAGTAGTAATGGATGCTTGAAGTCTTGACGCCGACGCGCTCGGCCAGATCGCGGTAGCTGAAGCCGTTGAAGCCCCGCTTGCGGATCAGGTCGAGCGTGTGTTCGAGCAGCCTGTCACGGACCGTCGAGCTCGCGCCGGAGGGGTGACCCCGGCCGGCGGAGCGGGAAGTCGAAGCGTCTTTCATGACATGCCCTCCCCCGCTACCACGAGCGGCCGTTGCGGTATTGCCCTTCAAGCGTTGGCACCTTCGGTGAACACGTCGAACTGGCCCTGGCGAGCGCCTTCGGTGAAGACATCGAAGCGGCCCTGGCGGGCGCCGTCGGTGTACGGGCTGCGCGACGGCTCGGCCGACACGCCGGTGCGATCGAGGCCGGCGACGAGCGCGCCTTCGGTGAACACGTCAAACTGGCCTTGGCGAGCGCCTTCGGTAAAGACATCGAAGCGACCCTGGCGCGCGCCGTCCGTGTACGGGCTGCGCGACGGCTCGGCCGACACGCCGGTGCGATCCAGGCCGGCGACGATGCGGGCGCCGTCGGTGTACGGGTCGAACTTGCCGCCACGGGCGCCGTCGGTGAACTGGTTCACGCTGCGAGCCGGGCTGGCCGACACGCCGGAGCGATCCAGGCCGGCGACGACGCGCGCGCCGTCGGTGTACGGGTCGAACTTGCCGCTACGGGCGCCGTCGGTGAACTGGTTCACGCTGCGAGCCGGGCTGGCCGACACGCCGGTGCGGTCCAGGCCGGCGACGATGCGGGCGCCATCGGTGTACGGGTCGGCCTTGCCGGTGCGAGCCCCGTCCGCGTACGGATCCGCCTTGCCGCTGCGGGCGCCGTCAACGAAGGTGTTGCGATTGCCGCTGCGGGCACCGTCGACATAGGTGCTGCGCTCGCCGGCGCGGAACTCGTAGCCGTACTTGTCGGCGGGAACGGTGGCAGCCTGCGCGGTGCCAGCCACGAAGGCGGCGGCAAGGGTGGCGGCGGTCAACAGGGTCTTGGCGAAGGTACGGTTGGTCATGATTTGCTCCTTTCAGGAAGCCGCATCGCGGCTCGAATCGATTTGGGTTGGAATCCGGCTGTCGAATCTACTAATAGATAGATAACCCGACTCAAAAAAATCCCGGATTCCCGGGGTTGTTGCGTTGGACTGGTGCCGCTTCACTTCTTCTTCGCTGCGGCGCCGCATCCATGAGTCTCACTTTATCTACTACTAGGTAGATAGTCAAGGAGTTTTTCGGGCGCTTCCGTACGGGTGGGCGGAGACCATAATGCTTCGATACCGGCCACCCAGCCGTGGTGCGCCGATAAAGTCACTCCGATGCCTCACCGGCCTCGGATTGCCACCATCGAATCCTCACCCAGGAGACACCCATGCAGATCCAACGCGGCCGCCTGATCGACCATCTCCACCTCAAGGTCCGCGACCTCGGCGCGTCGCGCCGCTTCTACGGCGCGGTGCTCGGCGTGCTGGGCATCGACATCACCGACGGCGATGGCTACTTCTACGCCGACGAGCTGTGGGTCGACGAAGGCACGCCGGGCCAGATCTCCCACGCCCACTTCGCCTTCCAGGCCAAGGACCGCGAAACGGTCGACGCCTTCTACAAGGCTGGCCTCGCCGCCGACGGGCGCGACAACGGCGGCCCCGGCGAGCGCGACTATCACCCCGGCTACTACGCGGCGTTCCTGCTGGATCCGGACGGGAACAACGTCGAGGCGGTGTACCACGGGCCGCACCAGCGGTCGGCGGAGGCGGTGGTGGTCAGTTGGTGAGCCCGGCCGGGAAGTCGGCGAGCATCGCGTATATACAGAAGATTTTGCTTTTCGGCAGCATGACCAAGAAAATCGGCCGACAAAGTGCTTAAATAGGCCTCAACATGGCGCATCAAGTATTTATCACGGTGCGCCACTTTTATTTCGAACTCACTTACTGTATATACACTCTCATCATGAGCATAGTTCTCGCGCCTCGAATCATTGAGAAGCTGCGGACCAAGCACAATGTTTCCGAGGCGGAGGTGCGAGAGGCGCTCTCCAACATTTGCGGCCAACTCCTTATCGACACCCGAGAGGAACATGCCACCGACCCGCCAACGCTGTGGTTCGTTGCGGAGACCAACGCGGGCCGCTTGCTCAAGGTGATCTTCATCCACAAGGAAGGAAACAACGTCGTCAAGTCCGCATACGACGCCTCCGAGAAGATCCAGGCCATCTACAACAAGTTCGGAAAGTAACTGACCAGGAGAGGGTATGACTCAAGCCGCCAAGATCCCGGGTACCGAAGAGGCATGGGACAACGGTACGCTGGGCGAAGACGAGCACTACGTGGCCGTTGCGCCCAAGGACCTGCAGGACTCGGTGAATCAGTCGCTGGGGATGCAGGCGATCTCGATTCGCCTGCCCAAGGACCTGCTGGAGCAATACAAGGCCATTGCCCAATATCACAAGATGGGCTACCAGCCGCTGATGCGCGAAGCGCTTACGCGTTTCGCGACCTCCGAGATGAAACGGATCGTCATCGAAGTCAGCAACGAGCGGGACCAGGCGCGAGAGGAACAACGTGAACCTGGGCCAAAGCCCCGCCGGAAAGCGGCGTAACAGCGCTTGCTTGCTACCACGTCTCTCCCGCCCCTGCTCACATCACGAAACTGTGGCTTCTGCAGGGGAGTCTGATATAATCGCGGGCTTCCGGAGAGATGGATGAGTGGTTTAAGTCGCACGCCTGGAAAGCGTGTATGGGTTAATAGCCCATCGGGGGTTCGAATCCCCCTCTCTCCGCCAGATTTTTCTGAGCCTGTAAGCCATTAAATTAAAAGGCTTTCCTGTGGCAGAGAGTGTTCGCTTACCACACATTGTCAGCACACAGAGCCTTAGAGGCTCTTGAGATAGTGTGTCGGTCTCTGACGGTACTACGTCCGTCTGTTTGGATTCCCCAAAGCCATGTCGCCTAGCGCCTGAAAGGTGCGCGCCACTTCACAAGGTTTCCTCTAGCCTCCTTCCACTGCGCGCGTGGCTCGTTGAAACGAGTGGGGCACACTCAAGCCAAGCTGGCTGAGCTGATGGGACCAGTCAGCAGCAGATTCAGCGGGTGGAGAAGGCGGCTGTGCCAGTTCGATTGGAAATGGCGCGCGCTATCCGTACATCTACGGCGTTCCGCCCTCAAGTCTCTTCCCCGGTTTGCGGAATGCGGCTACCGTCAAGAGCCGCCGTGGAGCAGTTGATGCCGATGAGGCCCGCAAGGCTGCGTACTTAGAGGCGGGAATTGATACTGCCCCTCGTACCTGGACATTCAAGGTTCTTCTGCGAGGTCAAGCCATGGCTCAGATGTTCCGGGTATCCTCGGAGGTCCGTTCGCTCATCGAGAAGCGGATTGACTTGGAGGACACTGCTGCTAGTAACTCTGAACCTATGCTTGTCTTTCATTCCGAAGCCTCTGCAGTGGTCTTGAACCTGAGGCATGTGCTCTACGGTCATTTGCTTCTCGACCTCTTCGTGAAGTCTCCGCCATCGGAGCGGGAGGCGATGAGAGTACCCTTTGTAGGGCCCAGCGAGCCGCTCGATCTCGGGACGAGCAAGACTCTTCGAGCATCTTTGATGAAGCGGAGGACTTGGGGGAGTTGGGCGGAATTCGTCTTGATGCCGAAGCAGAGATTGAGCTGGGCACCAATCCGAGTTCAGCGATTCCGATGGGGAGCACGTCTATCTTCGTGCTGGCGATGTTGCCTGTATAGAGATACCCCTTGGGGCTTTGGGCGCAGCATCCGTAGATGTTGAGGATGACTAATGAGGCCCGTAAATAGCCAGCAAGAGGGGCCGCGTTTTGCATCGACGGCCCTTCTGCTAGCCCTACTTCTCTCCAATCCGCTTTTGGGTGGTGAGGCCGCTGAACGAGAGCTCGCCAGTTTGTACCATCGCTTTGAGGAATGGCTGTACTGCACTCGGATTGGTGAGGATCAGCCGAAATAGCTCGCCTTGGTCAATCTGCTCTCCGCGTTGTTGCTTGACGAACATCTCAACCAAGGCTGGGGACTCAAGGAGGCCCATCATAGCCTGAACCTCAGGCGCAATTTCTTCTTGCTTGTTGTAATTCGGGAAGCTATAGCTTGTGAGCTTCGCCAGCTCAAGCAGATGATTGTCGGGGCGATTAGGTTCCCTGTCAAAATGGTCGAAGTATCTTCCCAAATCTGCCGCCAAATTCTTTAGGCCGGAGGTCGTGTTCTCATATTCGACGTAGCGAAGATGAGCGATGTCAAAGGGTACGCGCGGCCCGCTGCGGTCACGGATAATAATGGTTCCCGGCCTGCACGCATGCCGGAGCCCAAGCTCATAGAACACATTTGGATTGGGGAAGGTCACATCCGCTATGACGTAGTCGGAGTGCATGATCCTGGTGATAATGTCGGTAGTAATCGTCCCAGGAAGTGAAATCTCGTCAGCGCGCACAATCTCAAGCTGCGGCCGTGCCTTGAGTACAGCTTCCTTGATGAGATTGTCGTACTTGCTCTTCAGTTGGTCGTACGTAACCTTTTCGCCATTGACCTCCTGCTCGCCTATCGCCATTACAACAAAACAGGTTTTTGCCGTCATGCCCGTTCCTCTTTCTATTTGTGCCATTGGGGGATGGGTGATTCTACCCGGACCCGATGCGCTGGCACACGTTAGCTTTGGGCTTCACTGCCCCCCCCTGGAAGGGGGTAGGCAGCGACGCTTCATCAGTTTTCCGTCTAGATGAGCCTGTTTAGGTCCACGGTGTAGCCCGCAGCTTTCAACTCACCTGCCAGCTCAAGCTTCCAGTGCCCGGCATCATCCAGCTTTACGTATCCGATGCTGAGGATGTCGGAGGGAATCAACTTTGTCCTCGTAAAGGGCGCATACCCTTGATCGCCATTGCCAAAGAGAAGGGTGTGTATAAGGGCCGTAAGGCATCGCTGATGCCCTGAGCAGGTAGCGGTGCTCAAGCAGCGGGCAGAGGCAGGGAGAAGAAGACCGCGATTGCACGGGACCTCGGCATCAGCCGGAAGACCCTCTACCAGTATCTAAGGCAAGCTGATGGCGGGGCTGTGGCAGCTTAGTGATTGTTTGCCGCGCGCAACCAAAGGGGCCAGGAAGACTACCCCGGCTTCCATACAGGGGTTAGCTGTTCGACTAGACAGGCAAGTAGATAGACAGGCCGGAGTTCGGGCCGGGAGGCATCCCCAGCGCCTGCTCTACATACGGCTCAGCTCGAAGCGCAGCGAGCAGTGCATTGGGCTCAAAGCCTTGCCCTAGAATCCTTTCCGATTCCGGTCTCGGGTTCTCCGAGTGGCGGGCTCGATAGGCGACCGGACGGCTATTTGATTCTATGGCGCGAAGGCAGATACCGCGCATATAGAACCTGTTGAACTCTCCTTCAGCCAGCACCTCATGGGCGTTGGCAGGGACCTTGGCAACAGAGACCTTGCCAGTGGCCCGGTGGTGTCTCTGTTCCATTGCATTCAGAAGGCGCCGTCTGTAAATCTCCTGCGCAAGCCAAGCGTCATTGCTAGTCCTCATTGCTTCCGCTAGAAGCTCAGCCCATCCAGCGATGCCCACCCCATTCAGTCGGGAGCTGTGATAGAGCCGATTCCCCCTTAAATCTTCGGCTATCTCGGCAGCCATGTGCTGGCGTGTTACATCATCCAAATTCCGGTATTGAAGAGCCATCGAAATCCCCAAAGCGTGCTGTTGTTCGTTCTTCAGAGCTACGCCAAGCCGCAAACATCAAAGGCTTGGAGCGAATGAGCATAGCATTGAATACATGACGATTTCGCATCGTCGGGAGTGGAGACTACTAGCGCCCACAATCAGCGCTTTGGATGCTGCTGCGCCCGTTACGGCTTCGCTTCGGGGCTCACCGATATAAGCCTGTTGTCCTTCAGTGGGAGGACGCTGATGCTGCCGTTGTTAAACAGGGCAACCTGCTCTGGCGAAGATGCAACGATGAAGCCCTCGATTGGTAGCTTGCCATCTTGTTCCAGCCGGAAGCACCTGACACGGCCGGGAGCCTTGCACCCCGACTCATACGCCTTTACGGTATCTCGATAGTCGGCCTTTGCTGCAACCTCTCCAATAATGGCTGGCAGGCCAATTATCAGCAAGATGGCAAGTAGGGAGGCAAGGATGAGGTACAGGCCAAGGACCGCCATCAAGACCCACAGCATCACTGCCTTCAGCCTCTGCATTTCGCTCAACTTCTCAAGCCAGCGCCGCGCAGTCTCGAAACGCCTCCCAATTGCTGGGCCGCCCTTGGACTTTGTGCCGAAAAGCCAGGCCACGCCAGCCACATAGATTGCAACCGCGAGTACCCAAAGAGCTGTTTGAGCCGGTTGGCTGTTCATCGCCCCCAGTGCATTGGCGCAGAAGTTAAAGACGGCCCGTGCCCCTAGGACGAAATAGCCCGCAGTATCGAGCGGGAACATCTGGCTATCCAAATGGAAATGACCAAGGAACCGCGAGTGGTACGTGGAGCCTATGAAGTAGCATCCGATGGTGAGGACAGCGCCGCAGATGGCCCGCTCTTTGACGAGCATGGTTAGGAAGTGCTGAAGCTTTCCGGGGGGCTGAGGATTTGGTGTGTCTGCTACAGGTTTGCAGTGGCTGTCTGCCTCCACCTTGGTCTCCGAATGGAATAAGCCGAAGGCCACATGGTAAGCCAGTAGTAAACCGCTGTGATTCCGCGCGAACTTTCAGTCATCATTGATGACGTCGAAAGGCGCTGCGATGACCAGCAGCCGCATCAAGACGGGAACTTTCGGATGTTCAGATGCTCTGCCTCTCTCCCTTGAGGCAATTCTGTAGCCCAAATCAAATAGCTTTAGGTTTTCAACCCAACGTCGATTTTTGTGTGCCTACGCCATCGCCTTGTGGGTAGATGACGCTTGCGGACGCTTGAGGGCAAAGCTAGACTGACCGAATAGTCGAGAGCGCTGAGACATCGGTGCGTTGGACGATCGCTCCACTCGGCTTACCTCATACCTGAGCGGACCGCAAAGCGGTCCGCTTTTTCGTTAGCAGGTGCGCTGTGTATCTTCTCTACCTGGATGAGTCGGGCCACGTCCATGATCCGGCGACGAAATTCTTCGTCTTGGCCGGATTCTGTGTGTTTGAGCGACAGACTCACTGGCTTGAGTCGCATATCGATCCGATTGCAGAGCGGTTCAGCACTACCGACCCTGGAAACATAGAGTTCCACGGTGCGCCAATGCGCACCGGAAAGGACGAATGGCAGGGCATCAAGCCCGCGGATCGAGTGCAGGCGGTAGTCGATATTCTTGGCTTGCTGGCCGACCCTCGACTGAAACTCAAGGTGTTCGCATCAGTGATCGAGAAAAGCACGATGGCGACCGACCAGATCGTCCAACGAAGCTTCGAGAACGTCGCGCGCGAGTTCGACCGGTACTTGACGTCGCTGTACCGGGCCAAGCGCTCCAACGCGCAGCGAGGGCTCGTGATCGTCGACAAGAACAGCTATGAAGAAAAGCTCCAGGCACTGTCGCGCGTTTTCAAACACCAGGGGCATACCAACGGCAAGCTGCGCAACTTTGCTGAAGTGCCGCTCTTCCTCGATTCGAAGGCCTCTCGTCTCATCCAGATGGCGGACCTGATTGCGTACTGGATATTCCGCTACTTCGAAAGCGGGGACGACAGGGGTTACCGACTCATCGCGCCGTACATTCACGGCAGGAAGAGGGCCCGGACCGGTCTGATCGCTTCGCTGACGGAGGAGACGCACCAACGGCTGGCGCGCCTTTCCGTCCCGACGTTTCCCTTTCCGGCACCGAGCGAACGAACACCGACGTCAAGGCATCGCATGGGCTGCCCTAGCCGCGGCGCTTCAGCTCTGCCGGCCGTTGGTCCCACTACACGGCCGACACCGTCCCAGTCCCCGCCTTGTCCGTCTCCACCCCCTCCGGCGGCGCAGTAACAATCGACCGCAATCCCGGCTCGGCGGGCGTCAGCCTGTCGAGGTCCGGCTTCGGGCGCGACAAGGCGGGCATCGATGCAAACGCCGATTCCATCGCCTGTGCCACCCCGAGCGTCAGTGCATCGCCGCGGAACGGGCCGGTAATCTGCAGGCCGAAGGGCATGCCCGCCTCGTCGGTGCCGCAGGGCAAGGCGAGGCAGGGATGGGTGGTCAGCGTCACCACATAGGTCAGCGCCAGCCAGCGGTAGTAGTTCTCCTGTTTCGCCCCCTCGACGACGTCCGCGTAGAGCGTGGTCCATGGGAACGGCGACACCGGCGTGGTCGGGGACAGGATCACGTCGTAGTCGCGGAACGCCTGCTGGAAGCGCTGGAAGATGCGAGTCTGTTCGGCCTGCGCCCACGCGCTGTCGACCAGCGACATGCGCGCGCCGATCTCGTAGTTCGCGCGCGTATTGGGGCCGAGGCTGTCGGGGTCGCGCTCGTAGGTGTCGCGCAACGACGCGACGAAGCTCTCCGCGCGCAGCACGTCGAAGCAGCGATGCACGTCGCCCAGGTCGAACGCGACCTCGTCGCAGGACTTGAACAGGTGCCGCATCGCGGCGATCCGCGCGCGGAACACGCGGCGGATATCGGCATCGACGGCGCAGCTGCCGAAGTCCTCTGTCCAGCCCACGCGCAGCCCGGACAGATCGACGCGTGCCGGCGTCAGGAACGCCAGCGGATCGACCGCGTGGCTGAGCGGATCCCCCGCAGACTCGCCCGCCGATGCCGCCAGTTGCAAGCAGGCATCGGCCACCGTGCGGCCCATCGGGCCGACCACGGAAATCGGCGTCCATCCCAGCAGCTTGCGCGAGTTCGGCACCAGCCCCGGCGACGGGCGAAAGCCCACCACCCCGCATTTCGCAGCGGGGATACGCAGCGACCCGCCGGTATCCGAACCCGTGCAGACCGGCAGAAAGTCCGCCGCCAGCGCGGCCGCCGATCCGCCCGACGAGCCGCCCGCGTTCAGGTTCGGATTGAACGGATTGCCGGTGGCACCCCACACGGCATTGCGCGAATTCGCGCCCGCGCCCATCTCGGGAATATTGGTCTTGCCGACGACCACGGCGCCGGCCTGCCGCAACCGCGCCACCAGCGTGTTGTCCTGCGCGGGCACATTGCCGCGGTACAGCGGCGAGCCGTAGGTCGTCAGCAGGCCGGCCGTCGCCTCGAGATCCTTGACGCCCAGCGGCAGGCCATGCAGCAGGCCGAGCGTATCGCCGCGCATCACCGCCTGTTCCGCCGCCCTCGCCTCCTCGCGTGCGCGCTCGTAGCAGGTGGCGGTGATCGCGTTGATCAGCGGGTTATAGCGCTCGATCCGCGCGATGCAGGCCTCCAGCAGTTCCACCGGCGAAATCTGGCGCGCGCCGATCAGGCGACGCAGCTCGACGGCGGACAGCGAAGTCAGTTGGTTCTGGTCGGACATGGCGGGTCAGTCGAGCTTGATGTTGGCGCGCTGCGCGATGGCTCGCATCTGCGGAATTTCCTTCTCGATCATCGCGCTGACCTGCTTGCCCGTTGCGAACGACGGCTCGATGCCGTTGTCGGCCAGCTTCTTGCGCGTGTCGGGGTCGGCGATCGTATCGGCCAGCGCCTTCTCCAGCTTCGCGTGCACCTCGGCCGGCAGGCCGCGCGGCGCCATCAGCGCGATCCATGTGCTGGCGTCCATGCCGGGATAGCCGCCCTCGGCAACGGTCGGCACATTGGGCAGCAGCGACGAGCGCTTGGCCGTCGTCACCGCGATGGCCTTGACCTTGCCCGCGCGCACCTGCGGGATCGCCGCCGCCACAGTGTCGATGCTGAACGGAATCTGGCCGCCGATCAGATCGGTCATCGCAGGCGCGCTGCCCTTGTACGGCACGTGCAGCATCTTCGCGCCCGTCAGATTGAGCAACTGCTCGCCGGCAAAATGCGCGGTGGTACCGGCGCCGAACGAACCGTACGAGTACTTGCCGGGCTCGTTCTTCGCCGCGGCCACGAACTCCTTCAGGTTGTTCACCGGTACATCGCGGTTGGCCAGCAGGATCAGGCCGGTGACGCCGATCAGGCCGATCGGTTCGAAGTTCTTCTGCGGATCGTACGGCAGCTTCGGATAGACCGCGGGATTGACCGTGAACGTCGTGCCGGAACTGGCCAGCAGCGTGTAGCCGTCCGGCGCGGCCTTGGCGACATAGCTGGCACCGACCACGGTACCGGCGCCCGGCCGGTTCTCGACCACGATGGTCTTGCCGAGCCGTTCGCCGAGCTTCTGCGCGACGATGCGCCCCACCACGTCGGTGGCGCCGCCGGGCGGGAACGGCAACACCAGCTGGATCGGCTTGGCGGGGAAGCTGTCCTGCGCCGACGCGGCCGACGGCGCCATCGCAACGAGCGCCAGGCCGGTGGCGGCAAACAGCAAACGGACGGGTGAGGAAGAACGCATGGGATGCTCTCTCGTAGGAATCCAGGGCAACGCCGGCATAAGCGGGTCGGTTCGATGTCATCCTAATGTCAAACTTCGCATAGAATCGTCGCAATGTTTCGAACAGTGGATTGCCGAAACGGCAATCCTTGGCGCAATCCCTGAGCGGGTTTTCCCCAGGACGCCCGCGACCCTTTTCCCCTTTTTCACCTCGATATCCCATGTCCTATCGGGCCCTGCAGGAGACCGCGGTGCGCTACTTCCTCGAAGTGGTTCGCACCGGCTCGGTCAAGGATGCGGCGATCAAGCTGAACGTCGCGCCGTCGGCCGTCAGCCGGCAGATCGCCAAGCTCGAAAGCGAGCTGGACACGCTGCTGTTCGACCGGCGCGCGCGCGGCCTCGTCCCCAATGCCGCGGGCGAGCTGCTGGCTGCATTCGCCAAGCGTTCGCAGCAGGACATCGAGCGCGTGGCCGGCGATATCCAGGCGCTGCGTGGCCTGCGCGTCGGGCGCGTGCGGCTCGCTGCCGTCGAGGGCATCGCGCACGAATTCCTGCCGAATCTGGCCGCCAATTTTCGCGAGACCCATGCGGGCATTCACTTCGAGCTCGAGGTCTGTCCGCAGGGCGATATCGCGCGTCGCATCCGCGACGGCGAAGCGGATATCGGCATCACGCTGGCGTGGTTGCCCGAGCCGGAAATCCACGTGGAGCTGCGGCACCCCGCTCCGGTGCTGGCCGTGATGGCGCCGGACCATCCGCTGGCGCGGCATCGGCAACTGTCGCTCGCGCAGGTCGCCACCTATCCGCTGGCGCTGCCGCCCAAGGACAGCTCCGTGCGGCAATTGCTCGATGCTGGCTGCAGCCGGCAGGGCCTGCGCTACCAGACGGTGTTCTCCAGCAACCAGCTTGATTCCCTGGTCAGCTTCGCGGCGGCCGGCGGCGGCGCGATCTGTTTCTACGGCGAGGTATCGATCCGCGGCAGGCTCAAGGCCGGCACCATCGCCGCGGTGCCGCTGCGCGACCGCGAGATGAACGAGCGGCAGATCGAGGTGCAGACGCTGGCCAACCGCAAGCTGCCGCCGGCCGCGCGCGCCTTCGTCGACCATCTGCGGCAGGGACTGATCGAGTTTCCGCATTCGTGATTGCCGAAACCGCAATCGAGGATTCGGAATATTGCGCGTGCCGCATGCCTTCACGCAGGCGCGGCGCGGCGAAAATCCAGGTACGAACCTGATCCACCCGATCCACCCGATCCACCTGCCCAACTCATCCACCTGATCCACGTTTCCCGCGAGTCGCTGCCCTCATGTCACAGGAAATCCTCGTTCTCGGCGCCGGCATGGTCGGTGTCAGCACCGCCCTGGCCCTGCGCCATCGCGGGCATCATGTCGTCCTCGTCGATCGCGCCGCGCCGGGCACCGAAACCTCCTACGGCAATGCAGGCTTCATCCAGCGCGAGGCGGTGCAGCCGTATGCGTTCCCGCGCGACTGGAAGACGATCCTGCGTGTGATCGCCCGCCGGGGCAACGACGTGCATTACCACCCCGGTGCGATGCTGCGCCTGTTGCCCGTGCTGGCCCGGTACTGGCGCGAATCGGCACCGGACCGCTACGCCGGCACGATCGCCGCCTATGCGGCCCTGGTCAGGCACTGCGTCAGCGAACACGAACAGTGGATCGCCGCCGCCGGTGCGGAGGACCTCGTCAGCAAGGCGGGATGGCTCGAGGCATACCGCAGCCAACGCGCGTTCGACGATACGGTGCGCACGGCGACGATGGTGGCGCGCGAGCATGCCCTCGATTGCGCCGTGCTCGACGGTGCCGCGTTGCAGGCCGCCGAGCCCGTGCTGCATGGCGGCCTCGCCGGCGCGATCCATTGGCGCGACCCGTGGACCGTCAGCGATCCCGGCGAACTGGTGCAACGCTATGCCGCGCTGTTCGAGCGGCAAGGCGGCATCGTGCGCCGTGGCGATGCCGCGACGCTGCAGCCGGACGGCAGCGGCTGGCGCGTGATGACGGACGCCGGTCCGCTGTCGGCCGCCCAGGCCGTCATTGCGCTGGGTCCGTGGGCGTCGACGTTGACACGGCCGCTCGGGTATCGGCTGCCGCTGTTCATCAAGCGGGGCTACCACCGCCACTACGCCAGCGCGCGCATGCCGTCGCTGCCGCTGCTCGACGCGGAACGCGGCTTCGTGCTCGCGCCGATGCGTCGCGGCCTTCGCCTGACCACGGGCGCGGAATTCGCGCACCACGACGCGCCGCCGACGCCGGTGCAATTGGCGGCGGCCGAGCGCTACGCAAGCGACCTCGTCGATCTCGGCGCGCCGGTGGAAGCGCAACCGTGGATGGGCGCGCGGCCCTGCGTGGCTGACATGCGGCCCGTGGTGGGCCGCGCTCCGCGCCATCGCGGCCTGTGGTTCCATTTTGGTCATGCGCATCAGGGCTTCACGCTCGGCCCTGCGACCGCGCGGCTGCTCGCCGAGCTGATCGACGGCGAGACGCCTTACGTCGATCCGCGGCCCTACGATCCTGCGCGATTCGAATAGGGCGCGAATCGGGCCTCCAACCAGTGCGCGAGCATGGGCCCGAACAAGGCCCCACAAGGGCCCGAACAAGGGCTCGAATACGGGTTCGATGTCATGCAAAATCCAATGGCAGCAACGGCGGGCAAACGCATCGGCGACGCTCGCCCTACCCCATGGGAGGTCGCATGCATCTCGAAGGCTCCTGTCACTGCGGCGCGGTCCGCTTCAGCGTGGAATCGCCCTGGCCCTACCCCTATCTGCATTGCTACTGCTCGATCTGCCGCAAGACCGCGGGCGCGGGCGGTTATGCCGCGAACATCGGCGCGCTGAACAACACCTTGCGCATACGCGGCCGGCAGCATATCGGCATCTATCACGCCGTGATGCGTGAACCCGGCAAACGCGCCAGGCGATCGCCGATGGAGCGGCACTTCTGTACCAAGTGCGGCAGCGCATTGTGGATACGTACCCCGGACGAGCCCGAGCGCGTCTATCCGCATGCGTCGGCCATCGATACGCCGCTGCCGCGCCCGCCGGAAATCGTCGAAGCGGAGCTCGACTCCGCGGCGTCGTGGGTCGAAGTGCCGAGCGGCAAGGGACATGTGCATTGCGCACAGTGGCCCGAGGAGACGCTGGCGCAATGGCATCGGCGGCACGGCCTGGAGCAGCGCTGAGCCGCGCCGCACAGGGGCGTATCGCCGCCGTGCGTCTTGCCGCGCGCCACGCCATGCAGCAAGGGGGGACAGGGCACCGCTGCTATGCTTGGCGCTCCGTCGATACACGACACCGCGCCATCCCATGCACTGGATCTACCTGTCCATCGCCATCGTCGCCGAAGTCATTGCCACCACGGCCCTCAAGGCCGCCGCCGGCTTTACCCGTCCCCTGCCCTCGCTGGTCGTCGTGACCGGCTATGCGATCGCGTTTTTCTGTCTGTCGCTGACGCTGCGCAGCGTGCCGATCGGCATCGCCTACGCGATCTGGTCCGGCGTCGGCATCGTGCTGGTGTCGGTGGCGGCGTGGCTGCTGTTCGGCCAGCGGCTCGATCTGCCGGCGTTGCTCGGCATCGCGCTGATCATGGCCGGCGTGCTGGTCATCAATCTGTGGTCGAAGTCGGTCACGCATTGAAATGCAGGCGCCTTCGCGCGCCTTGACCGCTTCCGCGCCTTTCCTCTTGCGCTGACGCAACCGGCCTGCGCCCTACCTGCACACCCTGCGCGCACCCTACCGGCACCCTACCAAGTGCAAACAAATGTAAGCACTTTCAAAAGTGCGTTGGAAGCGACCATAATTTGTAAAAACTGCAGTACTCTAATAACAATCGATTTAAGTTATCAGTAAATATCGATTTAAACAAAACTAAAATCAAGCAACCGGCAATCGGAAGTTCGACGAAACCGCGCGGTCATTTCATTGCAGCGGCCAGATCGAATTCCAGCGCCAGTCTTGACCAGAGAATTCCGGGGGGGCATCCGGGCGCAGCCCATGCCAATTGATGGATATTCCATTGCCATGGAATATCCAGGGTCATTGTCGCGGTCTGTCGCCATCGCCTGATTCAGCCAACCCGTTTTGCCGCGGTTTTGCCGCGGCCCTTTGTGGGATCGCCTGTAGCGTTCGCCGTCCCGGCGTGCGCTCGTTTTTTGGCAGGACAGAACTGGCGTATGGCTCAAACCCGCATTGGAACGGACGCAATCATCGCGTCCAGCTGCCCGCAGGCGCAGGACTGGCTCGCTCGCCACTATCCCGGCATCACGATCGCGGCCGATGGCAGCCGGCCCAGGCTCGAAATCCAGATCGACTATCTCGACGGCATGGCCGTGCATACGCTGGTCACCGACACCACGCTTTGCCTGCGGCTGCCTTGCCAGACCGACGGCTATGTGCTGGTCACCCACGCCGAAGGCCAGCTCGCCCTGGCGGCCGATCAGGACGCGCTGCAGCCCTTGCCAGCCGGCACGGCCGTCGTCGACGCCAGGCGCGTCACCGCCTGGAGCTTCGGTCCGGGCCGCTACGAAACCATCCTGATCGATGCGGCCCGCCTCCACGGCCGGCTGTCGCAGTCGATCGAACGCCCGGTGCCGCACCGCGTGAAATTCTTGCCGGCGGGAGACAGCGTGCCTTCCGGCGTGCGCTTTGCGGGCGAGCTGGTGCGGGCGGCGCGGCGCTATTTCAATGCGGATGGCGGCCCGCACGCCATCGCCCCGGACATCGTGCAGAGCGTGCAGGACGCCGTGATCTTCGCCATGCTCAAGGAGATCCCGCACAACTACTCGGTCTACATGGCGCGCCGGCATACCGGCCCTTCGCCGCGCCATGTGCGCCGGGCGATCGAGTACATCCACGCCAACGCCACCGCGGCGCTCGGTCTGGCCGACATCGCCAACGCCGCCCGCGTCAGCATCCGCACGCTGCAGGCGGGCTTTGCCAAGTTCAAGGGCTTCACGCCGATGGGTTACGTGAAGCGGGTGCGCCTGGAGGGCGCCCACGCCGACCTGCGGACCGCCGGCGCGGAACAGTCGATCGCCGACATCGCGCGGCGCTGGGGCTTCAGCCATCTCGGACAATTCGCCAGGGACTATCGCATGGCCTTCGGCGAAACGCCTTCCGAGACCCGTCGCGGCGATTGACGGCAATTGTCGAGGTTAATTGTCGCCAGCCAAATAAATACGGTTTAAATCAGAATTAATAGAATCGAATACTAATACCCCTTCGCCTACCGGCGTAGGGGTATTTTTTCTTTAAAACCACCCCGTGGTATTAATGACTGCGAGGCGATTCATTATCAAAAAAACGCAAACCATATCAATCGCACGCACTATATCGCTTACCGAACTGACAGAGCCATATCGCCACTTGCGAATCACTTATACGCTGCATCTCCAATAGCGAGCAGTAATCTCGATCGACCCAAGGAGATAGGCATGGCTTCGTCAGCAGTTCTGCAAAACCACATCGATGTCGCGGTGCCCGTCGGGACCAAGACCATCGCGGCGCCCGAGGGTGCCGCCAATTTCCTGGTCGCAGGCAACAAGGACAACGTCGCCAACTATGCGCGCGAAGGCAACGACCTGCTGATCGAGTTCAAGGATGGACAGACGCTGCGCATCCAGGGCTTCTTCGCCAATGGCGTGAACTTCAACAATCTGGTGTTCGTCCAGGACGATGCGCGCTGGCTGGCCACGTTCGACCAGGCCCTGATGGCAGGCGGCGACAATGTCCTCGAATCGGCGGTGGTCTACGAGCCGATCGCCGACA
>NZ_JCBAJO010000067.1:0-21114 GCF_059772245.1 Cupriavidus sp. R6-3 | reverse complement strand
GCGACAGCTGAGCGACAGTCGGGCGACCCCGTCCCAAACGTCCCGACTTCCCGACAAACACACGACCGGAACAACCGGAGAATCCGCATGGCCAAGAAGGAAAGCGTGCAAAAGCGTCTGCAGAAGGTGCGTCCGCCCCGGGTGCAGCTCACCTATGACGTCGAGAAGGGCGACGCCATCGAGCAGAAGGAATTGCCCTTCGTCGTCGGCGTGGTGGCGGACCTGTCCGGCCAGTCCGAAGTCGCGCTGCCGAAGCTGCGCGACCGCAAGTTCGTCAATATCGATCGGGACAATTTCGACGACGTGATGTCGGCGGTCGAGCCGCGCGCGGCCTTCCAGGTGCCCAACAAGCTGTCCGAGGACGGCGGCAAGTTCGGCGTCGACCTGAAGTTCCGCTCGCTCGACGACTTCAGCCCGGAAGCGGTGGTCGACCAGATCGAGCCGCTGCGCAAGCTGCTCGAGGCCCGTTCGAAGCTGGCCGACCTGCGCAACAAGCTTGCCGGCAACGACAAGCTCGAAGATCTGCTTAGCGAAGTGCTGACCAATACCGAGAAGCTGCAGCAGCTCGGCCATGGCGGCAATGAACCGAAGGGTGGTCAGGATGCCTGAGACGCAAGCCGCAGTCGCCGCGCAGGCGGCGCCCGTTGCCAATGCCAGCCTGCTCGACGAGATCGTCGAGCAGAGCCGTGTCGCCAAGTCGGACGCCGAACACGCGCGTGCCAAGGACATCATCGGCGAGCTGGTCAAGGAAGTGCTGGACGGCACCGTGGTGGTGTCGGACAACCTGTCGGCCACGCTCGATGCCCGCGTGGCGGAGCTGGACCGGCTGATCTCTGCGCAGTTGAGCGCCGTGATGCACGCCCCGGAATTCCAGAAGCTGGAAAGCACCTGGCGCGGCCTGTCGTACCTGGTCAAGGAAACGCAGACCGGCACGATGATCAAGATCAAGGCGCTGAACGCGACCAAGCGCGACCTGGTGCGCGACTTCAAGACCGCGATCGATTTCGACCAGAGCGCGCTGTTCAAGAAAGTCTACGAGGAAGAGTTCGGCACCTTCGGCGGCGCACCGTTCGGCGCGCTGATCGGCGACTATGAGATCACGCGCCAGCCGGAAGACATCTACTTCATCGAGCAGATGTCGCATGTCGCCTCGGCCGCGCACGCGCCATTCATTGCCTCGGCGTCGCCGGAGCTGTTCGGCCTGGAGTCGTTCGCCGACCTGGGCAAGCCCCGCGACCTCGCCAAGGTGTTCGACACGGTCGAATACGCCAAGTGGAAGTCGTTCCGCGAATCCGAGGATTCGCGCTATGTCGGCCTGACGATGCCGCGCTTCCTGGGCCGCCTGCCGTACAACCCGAAGGACGGCACCACGGTCGAGGGCTTCAACTTCGTCGAGGACGTCGACGGCACCGACCACAGCAAGTACCTGTGGTGCAACGCCGCCTGGGCCTTCGGTGCGCGCCTGACCGCCGCGTTCGAGGACTTCGGCTGGTGCGCGGCGATCCGCGGCGTCGAGGGCGGCGGCCTGGTGGAAGACCTGCCGACCCACACCTTCAAGACCGACGACGGCGAGATCGCGCTCAAGTGCCCGACCGAGATCGCGATTACCGACCGCCGCGAGAAGGAGCTCAGCGACCTGGGCTTCATCCCGCTGGTCCATTGCAAGAATTCCGACTATGCGGCCTTCTTCGCCGCGCAATCGGTGCAGAAGCCGAAGAAGTACAACACCGACAGCGCCAATGCAAACGCGGTGCTGTCGGCCCAGCTGCAGTACATCTTCTCGGTCTCGCGCGTCGCCCATTACCTGAAGGCGATGATGCGCGACAAGATCGGCAGCTTCGCTTCGGCCCAGAACGTCGAAAGTTTCCTGAACCGCTGGATCTCGCAATACGTTCTGCTGGACGACAACGCCAGCCAGGAACAGAAGGCGCAGTTTCCGCTGCGCGAAGCGTCGATCCAGGTTTCCGAAATTCCGGGCAAGCCCGGCGCTTACCGATCGGTAGCCTTCCTGCGCCCGCATTTCCAACTCGACGAGCTGTCGATTTCGCTGCGCCTGGTCGCCGACCTGCCGCAGGCCGCCAACTCGTAACCGGTTGCCGTCGGGCGCCGGCGTTCGTGCCGGCGTCCGGCGGTCGAGGCAGCAGTACTTACCAGGCGAAAACAAAGCCACTATCTCAACGAGGGTCTCATGAAGGATATCTACGTCAAGTTCGGTAATCCCGCCATCAAGGGTGAATCCCAGGACAAGGACCACAAGGACTGGATCGAAGTCCTCAGCTGGGAGCACAACATCAAGCAGCCGCGTTCGGCGACCGCTTCGACCGCGGGCGGTCACACGGCCGAGCGCTGCGAGCACGGCGAAATGATCTTTACCAAGGACATGGACGTGGTGAGCCCGCTGCTGTATCAGCACGCGTCTGGCGGCACGACCTTCGACGAGGTCACGATCGACTTCATGCGCGCCGACGGCGAAGGCAAGCGCGTCAAGTACCTGGAAATCAAGCTGAAGAACGCGATCCTGGGCGCGGTGGACGCGAAGGTCGCGGCCGAAGGCCTGCCGACCGACAAGTTCTCGCTGAAGTACGCCGCGGTGCAGTGGAAGTACACCCAGCAGAAGATCGGCGGCAACCAGGGCGGCAACTCGCAGGGCGCCTGGAGCCTGACCAAGAACGACAAGACCTACTCGGTCTGATGCCGTTCCTGGTCAGCCGATGATCGGTTGATGCGGATGCCGGCATCCTGGCGATTCGGCGCGACAACGCGCCCGTTGCCGGGGTGCCGGCGCTTGCCATGAAAGGTTTCGAACCGAGTCTGCTCGACAAGCTGTTCGACGACGAGCCCCACGCGCCGCTGCCCACCGCGATGCGGCAGCTGACGCTGGAGGAGCTGAAGTCGACGGTCGCGCGCGACATCGAGGCGCTGCTCAATACGCGCATCGTGATCGACGAAGCGCAGTTGGGCGGCCTGCCGGAGTGCAAGCGTTCGCTGCTGACGTACGGGCTCAACGATTTCGCCGGGCTCAGTCTGGCCAGCTACTACGACCGCAATTACATCTGCCAGTCGCTGACCAAGGCGATCGAGCGCCACGAACCGCGGCTGCGCAATGTCACCGTGTCGCTGGATGTCAGCGAGCGCAACACCAATGCGTTGTGCTTCGGCATTACCGCCATGCTGCTGGTCGGGCCGGCGCGGGAGCCGGTCAGTTTCGATGCGTTGCTGCAGCCGTCGACGCTGCAGTACTCGGTGACACGCGGACGAACCTGACAGGGCGGGCACGCGCATGGCCGGGACATTGACGGGCTCGACGCCCTCGTTCATGCCCGCGTTCATGCCAGCCTCCATGCCCGAGCCGATCCCATCCGCCACCGCCACGCACCGACCGCCGAGCAGCCATGGAAGAGCTACTGCCTTACTACGAGCGTGAACTGGCGTATCTGCGCCGGTATTCGCGCGACTTCGCCGAGCGATATCCCAAGATCGCCGGGCGGCTCGCCATGTCGGCCGACGGTTGCGACGATCCGCACGTCGAGCGGATGGTCGAGTCCTTCGCCTTCCTGACGGCGCGCATCAGCAAGAAGCTCGACGACGATTACCCGGAACTGACCGAAGCGCTGCTGGAGGTCATGTATCCGCATTACCTGCGGCCGTTTCCGTCCTGCTCGATCGCGCATTTCGATGTCCGTGGCGCGGCCGCGCAGTTGTCCGCGCCGATGACGGTGCCGCGCGGCACGATGCTGAGCACCCGCCCGGTCAACCGGGTCGAATGCCGCTTCCGTACTGCCTACGACGTGACGTTCGCCCCGGTCCGCATCGCCGAGGCCAGCTATCGGGGCGCGGCGGCGGCCCCGGCTGCCACCGTGTTGCCCAAGGGCGCGACCGGGGCGCTGACGATTTCGCTCGAATACCAGGGCGAGCGGGGCGGCTTCGACACGCTGGCGCTCGATACGCTGCGCGTCTATCTGGACGGCGAGCCGTCCTTCGTCGCCGCGCTCGGCGACGCGCTGTTCCTGCATACCGCGGCGGCGTATCTGGAGGGCCCGCGGCCCGGCGTCTGGCAGCGGCTGTCCGGCGTGCCGCTGCGCGAGGTAGGCTTTGCCGCCGACGAGGCGCTGATCGAGACGCCGGCGCGCTCGCATCCGGCCTATCGCCTGCTCAGCGAGCATTTCGCCTTCGCCGAGAAATTCAATTTCGTCGACATCGACCTGGCGGCGCTGCGCCGTGCGTTGGGGGCGGCGGGCGGCAACACCCGACGCCTGCAGCTGCATCTGGTGATGACGGACATCCGCAGCGACTCGCACACCGCGCGCCTGCTGGAGAGCCTGCAGGCCGAGCATCTGCGGCTGCATTGCACGCCGGTGGTCAACCTGTTCGCGCAGAAGGCCGATCCGATCCGCATCGAACATACGGCCAGCGCCTATCCGGTGGTGGCCGACGGCCGCCGTGCGCACGGCTACGACATCTATTCGATCGACCGCGTCCATCTGGTGCGCGAGACCGCCAACGGCAACGACGTGATCGAGTTCCGGCCGTTCTATTCGCTGCATCACGCCGACGATCCGAACCGCGCGGGCCACTTCTGGCTGGCGCGCCGCGACGAGCTGGTGGCACGCCGCAGCCCGGGCTACGAGACCGAGATCTCGATCGTCGACCTGGATTTCGATCCGGCGCAGCCGCAGACCGATACGCTGAGCATCGACGTCACCTGCACCAATCGCGATCTCCCCGCCAGCCTGTCGTTCGGCCATGCCGACGGCGATCTGACCATGGAAGGCACCTCGATCGCGCGCCAGATCACGTTCCTGCGCAAGCCGACGCCGTCGCTGCGGCTGCCCGGCGGCCGCGCGGCGCAATGGCGCCTGATCTCGCTGCTGGCGCTGAACCACCTGTCGCTGGTGCAGGACGGCCTGCCGGCGCTCAAGGAGATGCTGCGGCTGCACGACCTGGCCCGCAGCGGCATCTCGGCGCGCCAGATCGAGGGCATCGTCGGCCTGGACTATCAGCCCAGCACGCAATGGCTGGCGGGCAAGCCGTTTGCAACGTTCGTGCGCGGCCTGCAGGTCCGCCTGACGCTGGACGAGGAAGCCTTCGTCGGCACCGGCCTGCACCGCTTCATCCGCGTGATGGACCATTTCTTCGGCCTTTACGTCCATCTGAACAGCTTTGTGCAGCTCGTCGCCGTCTCGCGCCGCACCGGCAAGGAATTGATCCAATGCGCTCCCCGAAGCGGCGAATCGATCCTGGTGTGATACGCCGGCTGCTGCGGCAGCCGTATCGCTTCCAGTTCTTCCAGGCGGTGCGGCTGCTGCAGATCCAGTTCGCGCGTCAGGGCAGGGCGCAGGGCGGTGCCAATGGCGGCATGCATGGCGTGGCGAACGGCGCGGCGAATGGCGTGGCGAACGGCGTGGCGAATCGCGCAAACGGCGCGGCGTACGGCGCCGCGAACGGCAATGCCGTCGCCCGTGTCGCCGACACCCCCGAACACCAGCTCGCCACGCGCGTGCGCTTTCCGAATGCGCTGTCGCTGTCGTTTCCCGCCAGCGAGATCGTGCAGATCGAGGCCGGCGGCATCGCGCAGCAGGCGCTCGACAGCGATGCGGCCTTCGCCGAGGCGATCGCCGAGCGTCCGCTCGACGACGTGGCGGTGACGCCGGCCTTCTTCGGCATGCTGGGCGGGCAGGGCGCGCTGCCGCTGCATTACACCGAAGTGGTGGCCGAGCGCGAAACCCTGCGCCGCGACGGCGCCGCGCGCGCCTTCTTCGATATCTTCTCGAACCGCGCCGCCGCCCTGTTCTATCTGGCGTGGAAGAAGTACCGGCTGCCGTTCCAGCACGAGGTCGACCGCACGCGCCACTACCTGCCGCTGCTGCTGTCGCTGGCCGGCGTGGCTGATGGGGGCGTCCGCCGCGGCCTGCGCGAGACGCCGGGGACCATCCACGACGAGGCGATCGCCGGCTATGCGACCGCGGTGCGCCATCGGCCGATGTCGGCGTCGTATCTGCAGCAGGTGCTGTCCGATTATTTCCGCGTGCCGGTCCGCGTCGAGCAGTTCGTCGGCGGCTGGTATCGGGTGCCGCCATCGCAGTGGTCGCGCCTGGGCGGCGTCAACAACGTGCTCGGTGCCACCGCGCTGGCCGGGCAGCGCGTCTGGCAGCGCGACCTGCGGGTGCGCGTGTGGATCGGTCCGCTGGCGCGCGAGCAGTACCGCGCCTTCCTGCCCGGCGCCGAGGGCGCGCTGGCGCTGCGCAAGATGCTGACCGTGCTGGGCGGCGCCACGCTCGAATATGAAGTCAAGCCGATCCTGCGCCGGCAGGACGTGACCTGGTCCCGGCTCGGCGCCGCGGGCAGCGGCCACGTCGGCTGGGACACCTTCCTCGTTTCGCGTCCCGCCACGCAGGATCGCAGCGACGCGCATTACACGCTGTCGCCCATTCATTGATAGACCGGAGCCGAGCCATCATGGCCACCCCCTTGAAGACGCTGATCGCCAAGCTCAATGCCACCAGCCGGCAGGCCGCCGAACGGGCCGCCTCGCTGTGCATGGCGCGCGGCCACTATGAGGTCGACCTGGAGCATCTGTTCCTGGCGCTGCTGGAGAATCCGCGCAGCGACGTGTCGGTCGCGGCGCGGGCCAGCGGCATCGATCCTGCCGCGTTGCAGAGCGACCTCGACAGGGAGCTCGGCCGCTTCCAGACCGGCAATGGGCGCACGCCGGCGTTCTCGCCATGGCTGCCCAAGCTGTTCGAGCATGCCTGGCTGATCGCCTCGCTCGATTCGCAGACCACGCGCATCCGCTCCGGCCATCTGCTGCTGGCGCTGCTGACCGAGCCCAGCCTGGCGCCGCTGGCCGAGCGCGGCTCCCGGCGCTTTGGGCAGTTCCCGGTCGAACGCCTCAAGCATGAGATGGGCGCGTTGACCAAGGGCTCCGAGGAGGCCGAGCAGGCGGTGGCTTTTGCGGACGCGGGCGCCGCGCCGGCCGAGGAGCCGTCCGGGCAGGGCGCGCTGTCGAAGACGCCGGCGCTCGACCAGTACACCGTCGACCTGACCGCCGCGGCGCGCGACGGCCGTATCGATCCGGTGATCGGCCGCGACGCCGAGATCCGCCAGATGATCGACATCCTGATGCGCCGCCGCCAGAACAACCCGATCCTGACCGGCGAAGCCGGGGTCGGCAAGACCGCGGTGGTCGAAGGGCTGGCATTGCGGATTGCGGCCGACGACGTGCCGCCGCCGCTGCGTGGCGTCGCGCTGCGCACGCTGGACATGGGCCTGCTGCAGGCCGGCGCCAGCGTCAAGGGCGAGTTCGAGAACCGGCTGCGCAACGTGATCGACGAGGTCAAGCGCAGCCCGCAGCCGATCATCCTGTTCATCGACGAGGCCCACACGATCATCGGCGCGGGCGGGCAGGCCGGCCAGAACGACGCGGCCAATCTACTGAAGCCGGCGCTGGCGCGCGGCGAACTGCGCACGATCGCGGCGACGACCTGGGCCGAATACAAGAAGTACTTCGAGAAGGATGCCGCGCTGGCGCGGCGCTTCCAGGTCGTCAAGGTCGAGGAACCGGACGAGGGGCTGGCCTCGGCCATGCTGCGCGGCATGGTCGGCCTGATGGAGCGGCACTTCGACGTGCGTGTGCTGGACGAAGCGATCACCGAGGCGGTGCGGCTGTCGCACCGCTATATCAGCGGCCGGCAGTTGCCGGACAAGGCCGTCAGCGTGCTCGACACCGCCTGCGCCAAGGTGGCGCTGGCGCAGAGCGCGACGCCCGCCGAGATCGAGCAGGACCAGAAGGCGCTGGAGCGCCTGACCGTCGAGATCGGCGCGCTGCAACGCGAGCTGTCGACCGGCGGACAGCACCAGGCGCGGCTGGCCGAGTTGCAGAAGCAGGAGCAGGCGCTGCGCGAGCGCATTGCCGCCGGCAACGAACGGCTCGCACGGGAGCGCGAACTGGTCGAGCAGATCGTCGCACTGCTGCGTTCGCGCGACGCGCGTGCGGGCGATGCGGCCGCGGTCGGCAACACCGGCGCCGACACCGTCGACACCGCAGCCGAGGAAGCCGAACCGGTCGCCGCCAACAGCGATATCGCGCCTCCCGGCCGCCGCCGCAAGGCCGCCACGCCGGCCGCCCCGATCGCGCCCACCGACGAACTGTCGCGCCTGAAGGACGAACTGCGCCAACTGCAGGGCGAAAAGCCGCTGGTGCCGATCCAGGTCGACGGCCAGGTCGTGTCCGAGATCGTCTCGGCCTGGACCGGCATTCCGTTGGGCCGCATGGTCAAGGACGAGCTGCATACGGTGATGAACCTGAAGCAGCTGCTCGAGGAACGCGTGGTCGGCCAGCCGCACGCGCTCGAAGCGGTGGCGCAGCGCGTGCGTACCGCGGCGGCCAATCTGGAAGACCCGCACAAGCCGCGCGGGGTGTTCCTGTTCGTCGGCCCGTCCGGCGTCGGCAAGACCGAGACCGCGCTGGCGCTGGCCGACATCCTGTACGGCGGCGAGCGCAAGCTGATCACCATCAATATGAGCGAGTACCAGGAGGCCCACAGCGTGTCGGGGCTCAAGGGCTCGCCGCCGGGCTATGTCGGCTACGGCGAGGGCGGCGTGCTGACCGAGGCGGTGCGGCGCAATCCGTACAGCGTGGTGCTGCTCGACGAAATCGAGAAGGCGCATCCGGACGTGCTCGAGATGTTCTTCCAGGTCTTCGACAAGGGCTGGATGGAGGACGCCGAGGGCCGGACCATCGACTTCCGCAACACCATCATCATCCTGACCTCGAATGCGGGCTCGGCCTCGATCATGCAGGCGTGCCTGAACAAGTCCGCCGAGGAACTGCCGGATGCCGACGCGCTGACCGAGGCGCTGCGCCCGACGCTGTACAAGACCTTCAAGCCCGCCTTTATCGGCCGGACCAAGGTGGTGCCGTACTACCCGATCAGCGACGACACGCTGGTCGAGATCATCGAGCTGAAGCTGCGGCGCATCGGCGAGCGCGTGCAGCAGAACCACCGCGCGGCGTTCGAATGGGATGCGGCCGTGACCGAGGCCGTGCTGCAGCGCTGCACCGAAGTCGATACCGGCGCGCGCGCGGTCGACCATATCCTGAACGGCACGCTGCTGCCCGAGATCGCGCAGTCGGTGCTGGCGAAGATGGCGCAGGGCGAGGCGATCCAGAAGATCAAGGTGGGCGTCAACAAGAACGGCGGCTTCCGCTACAAGGTCAATTGAAATCCATTGAAATCAATTGACTCCGTCACTCACAGTCGAGGCAGCGATGGGCGTACTGACCGATATGGCGCATGAACTGGCGGCGCAACTGCGCGCCGCCTTCCGCCAGCACGACCGGCTGCTGCGGCTCGCCACGCCGCTGGGCGAGGACGTGCTGCTTGCCGAGCGTCTGCTCGCGCGCGAACAGCTCGATGGCGGCGGCTTCCGCATCGAGTTGTCGGCGCTGTCGGACGACGCCAGGCTGGACCCGGCCGCCCTGCTGGGGCAGCCGGTCCGCATCGATCTGCTGACGCAGCTCAGCCGCGACAAGCCGCGCGCGTTGCACGGGCATGTAACGGTGTTCGAGCGCGTCGGCGCCAATGGCGGCCTGGCGCGCTACCGGCTCGTGATCGAACCGTGGCTGGCCTTCCTGCGGCATCGGCGCGACAGCTTCCTGTTCCAGGACATGTCGGTGATCGAGGTCGTCGACAGCGTGCTCGGCGACTACCGCGGGCAGGGCAAGCTGGTGCCGGAATGGCGCTGGGCGGTGGCCGACACCGCGGTCTATCCGAAGCGCAGCGTGGTGACGCAGTACGACGAGTCGGATTTCGACTTTGTGACGCGGCTGCTGGCCGAGGAAGGGCTGTTCTACTACTTCGAGCACGAGGCGGCCGACGGCGATGCCCTCGGCGTGCATCGGATGGTGATCGCCGATCGCAACGACGTCTTCAAGGACAACGCCCAGGCCAGCATCCGCTTCGGCCGCGCCGATGCCACCGCCTCGGAGGACGTGATCACCGAATGGCAGGGTGAGCGGCAATGGCAGACCAATGCGGTCGAGCTGGCGACCTGGGACTATCGCACCGCCTCGCTGCGCAGCGCGACGCTGAGCACGCACCATGACAATGGCGAACAGGCCAGCCCGCTGACCGACACCGACTACGTCGGCCAGTACGCCTTCGAGGATGCCGAGCAGGCGCAGCGCATCTCGCGCATCGCGATGGAATCGCTCGAGGTCCGCAACAAGGCCTTCCATGGCGGCGGCACGGTCCGCACGCTGGCGCCTGCCACCACGTTCTCGCTGCTGGACCACTACGAGCACGATGGCGACGAGGAAGACGGCCGCCGCTTCGTGGTGCTGTCGGTCACGCACGAGGCGCGCAACAACTTCAACGAAGGTTTCGGCCAGGCCCTGCTGGCGCTGACGGGTCTCGCCCCCGCCGGGAACAACGAAACCCTGCCGCTGTACCGCAACCGCTTCACCGCCGTGCGCGCCAGCGTGCCTTACCGGCCCGCGCTGCGCGGCGACGACGGCCGCCTGCTGCATCCGCGGCCGACCGTGCGCGGCAGCCAGACCGCGCTGGTCGTGGGCGACGGCGGGCCAATCCATACCGACCGCGATCACCGCATCAAGGTCCAGTTCCATTGGCAGCGCGGCGGGCGTTCGTCCAGCCGGCAATCCCACCCGGCCGGCGACGACAACGCCCGCGCCGAGTCGGCGCTGGGTTGCTGGCTGCGCGTCGCCACGCCGGTGGCCGGCGACAACTGGGGCGGTGTCGCGCTGCCGCGCGTCGGCCAGGAAGTGGTGGTGGAGTTCGTCAATGGCGATATCGACCGCCCGGTGGTCGTCGGCGCGGCCTACAACGGCGCCGGCGAGACCGACGCGCAGATCAACAAGCAACAAGCCGGCGCCGCGAACGCGACCGGCAACGCGCCGGCGTGGTTCGCCGGCGAGGGCAAGAACGACAAGGCGCACGCGCACAACGCCGTGCTGTCCGGTATCAAGACACAGGCGCTGTCCGCCAGCCAGACCGGCAACGGCGGCTACAACCAGTTGGTGTTCGACGACACCGAGGGCCAGAGCCGCACGCTGCTGTCGACCACGCAGGCCGCGACGTCGCTGACGCTCGGCCACCACCTGTTCCAGCGCGACAACGCCCGCGAGGCCGATCTGGGCCACGGCGCGGCGCTTGCCACCGACGCCTCCGGCAGCGTCCGCGCCGGTTCCGGCCTGCTGATCGCCGCCGAGGACGGCAGCGTCACGCAACCGCTGCTGCAGAGCGAGCAGGCCGCGACGCAGGTGGAAGAGAGCCTGGAGCTCGCCCGCACGCTGGCACAGCAGGCGGCCAAGCAGAAGGCCGCGCTGCCAGGCGAGCCGGCCGCCGATACGCTGCCGGCGCTCGAATCGCTGAAGCGCAGCGCTGAAGTGTTGCGGACCGAGGCGAAGGCAGAGGATGGCGGTTCGGCGATCGCCTACAGCGAGCCGCATCTGGTTGTGTCGGGCCCGAAGGGCGTGGCGCTGTCGACGCCGGCCGATGCGGTACTGGTTGCTGGCACCAATGCGACGCTGGTGGCGGGGGAGCATGTCAATCTGGCGGCCGGAGGCAACCTGGCCGTCGCGGTGGCCGATGGCTTGAGCCTGTTTACCGACGGGCAGGGCGGATCGGCGGGATCTGGTTCCGGGGCGGGCGCCGGATCGGGCTCGGTATTGGGCTCCGCGTCGAGTGGCCAGCGAACGCAGGCCGCGCAGAAGGGCGGCGACGCCAACGGCATGGCCCTGCACGCCGCCACCGGCAAGGTCGAAGTCGCCAGCCTGACCGGCGCCAGCCGCTACGCCGCCGAGCGCACGGTGACGATCGCCTCGACGCAGGCCAATGTCACGGTCGAGGGCAAGCAGCACGTGCTGCTGAACGCCGCCGGGGCGCAGATTCGCGTGCTGGGCGGGAAGATCGAACTGCACGCGCCGGGCAAGGTGGAGTTCAAGGGGGCGGGGCATCGGTTTGTGGGGCCGGGGGGCGGCGAGGCGAGCAATTCGCTGGCCAAGGGCGACCTGGGGCTGTGCGAGTTCAAGACGCGCGGCGCGGAAGCCGCCGGCGATGCGCTGGTGCCGTTGGGCTGATGGCGATGTTCGATCTGCATCATCGCTTTCTGGACGATTTCACGCACGTCGTGCTGAGCCCGCTGCAGCTGGGACGGCAGGCCGTGGCGGCGTATCCGGTGACGCCGCTCCTTCCTCGCGGCGTCGACGTGCAGCCGCACCTGATGCCGGCACTGCTGGCGCTGGCGGAGCTGGATCGGCAGGCAAGAATCGGCCTGATCGATGCGGCGTTGCGCTGGCAAGAGGACTACCGGCGCCCGTATTTCAGCGCCTGCCTGGTCAGCGAGCATTCGACCGAACGGCTTGCCCATCACCTCGGTACGGCGCAGCTGCTGAGCGTGCCGGACGGCGGCCGCTTTCTGCTGCGCTTCACCGATCCGCGCGTGATGACGCAATTGCTCGGCATCCTCGACGACGCGCAACTCGACGCCCTGATGGGGCCGGTCGCGCAGTGGCATTGGGTCGATCCGACCGGACAGCGGCGTCTGCGCCTGTCGAGCCACGATCCCCATCTGCCGCTGCGGGTCCGGGCCATCCAGATCGGGCCGCTGCGTCGCGTGAGCCTGGTCAACGGCTGCCTGCAAACGCTGGTCAGAAGCGGTTGGCCGTGCACGGACGCCGTTTCGCTGGGCCGCCAGCTGGATGACGCGCTGGTCGAGGCCACGCAAGGGCACGGCTTGCGCGATGAAGCGGACCGCCGGCTTTACGCGGTCCAGTGCGTGGCGATGCAAGGCCGCCCGGAGGCGCATCCCGCCCTGAGGGCAGCACTGTCGAGGGCAAAGGCCGGCGAACTGAGCTACGTCGGTGCCTGTGCCGAACTGACCGACGACCCGCTGGGCGTTCCGCCTGCGACCGGGACGCACGACAACGATCGACTATGGGAAAAAGCGACATGAACGCAGCCGCCATCGAGGAAGCGTCCAAATGCCCGTTCTGCGACAAGGAAGGCCTGCCGATCCTGCCCGTCCGGTACGCGATCGGCCGCACCGGCAAGAGCAAGAGCGGCCGGCCGCTGGGGCCGGTGCCGCCGGTGCTGGATCCGCAGTTCGGGGACAAGGTGACGGCCATCCCGTTGCCCGAGGACGTGGCGCGCTACACGCTGCGGCTGCTCCGCGCGGGTTACCTCTACGTCTTCAACGAGAAGCGCGGCCTGTGGTCCGCCTACGTGGTGACGGAGGCCGGCTACCTGTATGAATTCGACTTCAACGACCCGGCGCCGCCGCTGCCCGAGGACATCGAGTTCACCTGCAGCAACAAGCAGGATGCGGTGATCGCGCGTTGCATCACGGTCAAGGACGCCCATGTCGCCGGACCGGTCTGGATGGGCTTCTCGGACGTGATGTGGACCGACGAGGTCAAGAAACGGCACAAGCGCCAGGCCTGGCGCGAAAAGCATATGCGCCGGGTCGATATCGACAAATGGCGCGGCGGCGGCGCGGCCTTGCCGCACGTGGCCCCGCTGACGGACGCCAGCAAGCTGGTGGCCGAGTTCCGTGCGGAGGGCGCGACGGTCGAGGAAACGCCCGCGGCCCCCATGTCGGAAAGCCACCCGGACGCGATCACGCTGCCGACCATCGTGGTCAAGGCCTATCCTGCCTTCAGCTTCTCGCCGCACGACTTCAACGCCTGCAAGGAGCAGGAAGCCGATCTGCTCAAATGGGCCGAGGCGGCTGCCAAGCCCTATCGGCCGGCCCTGGCGGCATTGTGGGACCCGGTCGGCATCGCCTCCGAACTCGACCCGCTGATGCACCAGTGCTACGAGGACTTCCTCTACGAAGACCCCGACCGCGCGCGCAAGCTGGCCGTGTCGCAGGCTATCATGTCGATTCGCGAGTCGATCGGCAACCATGCCGAACTCGAGGTCATGCGTGCGGCCGAGGAGAGCGCCCAGAACGTCGAGATCTACGGAACCGCGGATCCACACGCGATGCCGATTCCGGGCGGTGCGGGCCCCGAGACCATGGCGGCCGGCAAGATGCTGGCCGAATGGCTGCTCGGGGAGCCCGAGAAGGCGCGCAATCGCAGTGTCGCTGAGGCCTACCGCGACGTGCCGAAGGCACGCCTGCACCAGGCGCGCAGCAACTCGTGGACCAAGTACGAGACGCGCATGGTGACCGGCGCGAAGCGCTATGACGAGAAGGCGCGCGACGATTTCCAGAAGGCATTCGACCGGGCACTGGACGGGTTCAACAAGAAGACGATCGATCCGCTCGCCAGGGCGCACCGTGCGTGGCTGGAGAGCGAGTCCATGGCCAATGTGTTCGCCTGCAACTACGACGAGACGAATATGCGTAGCGGCGAGGCCTATACCGGCGCGGTCATGCTTTGCATCGGGAACACGCAGGACAAGCCGGTCTGCTTCGAGCTGTACAAGAAATGGCTCGAGGGCAGTCCCGATGACCAGAAGAACCTGCTGCTGCGCGCGCTTGGCTTCAATCAGCAGGAGGTGCTCGCGGCGGCCGCCAAGGCGTCGTCGAGCGGCGTGGATCCGTGGAACCTGTCCTGGCCTTCGCTGATCAAGGTCTACGACTTTGCCTTCCAGCGCGTGTCGAACCCGGGCACGGCTTCGTGCCTGATCGCCAATTTCATCCTTGGCATCAACGGCCCGTTGGCGTGGGCGCTGAGCAAGGCGACCGCCGATGGTCCCATCAAGGGCATCGCCGTTCTGTTCGGCATGCTGTCCAGGAAGGCGATGGTGCCGCTGCAGGTCCAGGGCGACTACCGGACGTTCCGCCGCGAGCTGATTCGCAAGATCCGCAACCTGAGCGCCGAGGCGGGGCACGATGTGCCGTCGCGCCGGGCCTTGTACGACCCGGTCGAGCTGGAACTGCGGCGCCTCGAGGTGCACGGGCTGCCGATGGAGGGCACGACAAGCAAATCGTTCCTGGTGCTGGTCGATCCCGGTCATCTGAAGAGCATGCCTTCCGGTCTGACCAAGGCGCAGCGTACGGCATGGTTGGCGCGCTCGTTGCGACTGCCGAACCAGTATGCGCTGATGCGCCTGCCCGGCGCCTGGAAGGGCGTCATCAATACCGATGTGCGCGTCGGCGCGGCCTCATCCGTTCTCGATATCGTCCTGCTGATCAAGCTGTGGAGCGACAGCGACGATTCGATGAACCACAAGGTCGCCGATACCTGGGGGCGCATCCTCGGCGGGGTCGTCGGCGTGGCGGGCGGCATCATCGAGCTGGTGTCGAAGGTCGCCAAGGCGCGCGTCACATTCGGCCTGCAGTTCGGCCGCGCACTGGACGCGTCGCTGGCCAAGATGCTCGAGAGCCTGGGGCGCCGTGCGACCGCGGTCGGCGGCGTCATCATCGCCGTGCTCGACCTGAACCAGGCACGGCTCGAATTCTCGGAGGGCAATGTCGTCGTCGGCGGTCTCTACGTACTGTCGGCGGCGGTGGGCTTGCTGATGGTCTGGGCCGTTTATGTCGGCATGACCGGCTGGGGCATCGTGATTGCCATTGTGATGTTCGTGATCGCGGGGCTGATCGCCTGGCTTGCCGACGACAAGATCCAGGACTGGCTGGAACGCTGCTACTGGGGCAGCCTCAGCGACGAGCGCTACGGGGACGTCGAAGAGGAGATGGAAGAGCTGAAGCTGGCCACGAAGGACTGATATGGATTTCACGGGACTGGTGCGCAAGTATCGCGTCAACCGGCCAGTCGACGACGACGAGCGCGCTCACCGCCTGCGCCAGGGGCAGCGTCTGCAGGTCGAACCGCACGATCAGCTCTGCGTGATCAAGATCAATTCGAGCTATCTGGATTCGGTCGACCGCTACTACGATTCCCGCGGTGCGCTGACGCTGATGGCGCTGGTCGTGATCGCCGTCTGCGTCGGCGGTTTCGTCGCGATGAGCCTGGCCGCGCAGCGGCCGCTGGCGCTGGGCCTGTACACGCCGGGTACCGTCGCCGCCTTCCTCGCGTTCGTGGCCTTCGTGATGGCACCGATCGTGGCGCTGTCGGTATGGATGGCGCGCCGGGAACTCGGGCGCTACACGCACTATCCGATCCGGCTGGATCGGCGCAATCGGATGCTGCATGTGTTCCGGCTGGATGGCAGCATCCTGAGCGTGCGCTGGGACGATGTGTTCTTCACGCTGGGGCGCTGTTCCGGCTCGGTTCAGCCCGTGCGCGATATCCGCGGCCTGGTGCTGGATCGCGACGGCGTCACGGTGCGCGAGCAGTTCGCGTTCTCGTTGTGGGAAGTCGATCCGCAGCGCTTGAAGGCGCACTGGGAATTCCTGCGGCGGTATATGGAAGAGGGGCCGAAGGACGTGATCGAGCGGATCCGGTACTGTGTGCCGATCGACGGGCGGCGGGAGCGCTTTCGCGTCGGCCTGGAACGTGTCTTCGCCAACGACGCCGGTTCCGCGCCGATCTATTGGCTGATGTGGCCGTTCAATCTTCTGCTGGCGTGCAGCCGCGCGCTGGTGATGGCGACTTGCCGCGTGCCGGTCTGGCCCAAGAACATCGAGGAGGCCGCGCCGGTCTCGAAGGACGATCCCTATGTCAAGGATGCAAGCATCAATCCGCGCCATCTGCGCTGATCGCCGGGTCGCGGGCGATTTCGGGGCGTCGCGGCGCGCCGGATGGAAGGCCTCGCTGACGGCTGCGGTGGCCCTGATGGTCGTTGCACGTGTGGCGGGCGCGGCGGACGCCGCGGGTGCCGCGGGTACCGATAGCGCGGCGCTGGAACTGGCCGCCAAGCGCGTCTCCGAAGCCGTCGCCACCGGCGAAGTGATCCCCGCCGCGAAGGGCACGCTGAAGCAGCAAGGCGACAAGGTCGCGCCGCAACGCGCCGCCTGCCTGTCGGCGATGGAGCCGCGCACCGTCGCCAACCGGATCGGCTATCCGCTCGCGGAGGATTTCTCCAGGGAGGAATTCCTTGCCCTGACGCGCTTCCTCGATACGCCGGAAGGCAAGCGCATCCAGCAGGCGCGTGCCGAGCGGCTGGCATCGGGCAATCTCGTTTTCCGGTTGACGCCCGAGGAGTCCGCGGCGGTCGGCAAGGCCTTGCCGGCGCCGCTGGCGGCGAAGTGGTCCGCCGGCGCTGCCACGCAACCGAAGACGCTGCAGGCGGTGCGCAAGGTGTTCGAGGAACAGCAGGCGATCTGCCGCAATGAAGAAACCTCACCGCGTCCCGCGGCGTCCGCGCCGGTCAGCTATCGGGAAGGGCTGCCGCCCAATGTCGGCTGCTCCCAGCCGCGCCTGAGCCTGGTCAGCGAGTTGCCTGACAAGCCGGTCTCCGTGACCGTGCGGGTCTGGATCGGCGAGGATGGTTTCGTCACCCGCACCTCGGTGGAAAAACCGTCGGGCTTTCGGCCGGTCGACAGCGCGGCGCGCCGGGCGATGAACGGCATGCGTTGTTCGGCTCGGGGTAGCGGGACCTTGGTGCCGTTTACGACGACGCAGTCGTTTGTAGTTCGCGCTGGCGGGTAACGGCGGGTAGGCCGGGCATGGAAGGCAGCGCGGGTCAGGGGTAGCGCGGATACGGTGGGCAGCGCGGATCAGGAGTAGCGCCAATACGGCAGGCAAGCGCGCGTCGCACTACCAATGACGGCGCCGACTACAGCGTCGTCCTCTTCCCCTCCCGGTCCACCTCGAACACCTTGTGCTCGCCCAGCCGCCGCTTCAGCCACAACCCGGCCTTGCCGAGCACATGCGCCTTCGCCCAGATCAGATCCACGCCGACCAGCCAGTCGGTGTACGGATAGGCGGTCAGCGGCAGTTCCACCAATTCACCTGATGCCAGTTCGGACAGGATCAGTTGCCGCGGCAGCGTGGTCCAGCCCAGGCCGGTGCGCGCCAGCTCGAGCAGCGCCGAGTAGCTTTCCGCCTGCCAGCAGCGCGTCGCATCGAGGTATTCGCTGCTGGGCAGCTTGTGGTTGTGACCGCTGAACACGAGGCGCCGATGCGCGCGCAGGTCGGCGAAGTCGACGCGCTTCAGCTTCGAAAGAGGATGGTCGCGGTGCGCGACGTGCGACAGGATCAGCTTGCCCATCTGCGCGAAGCCCAGATCGCGCGGGTACGCCGGCTGCGAGAATGCGATGCCAAGGTCCGCTTCGCCGCGCGCGAGCAGTTCGGCGACATCGCCATGCAGCGGATGGCGGATCTGTAGGTCGACATGCGGGAAGCGTTCGGCGAAGTCCCGTAGCGGCGGCATCAAGGTGGAATAGGGGACCTCGATCGCCAGCGTCAGCGCCGGTTCGACGCGTTCGCCCAGCTCGTTGGCATGCGCTTCCAGCTGCAGGCAGCGCTCCAGCACCAATTCGGCTTCGTTGCGAAGCTTCTCTCCGGCCGGTGTCAGTGTCGATGCCTTGCCGCCGCGTTCGAACAGTACCAGGCCGAGGTCGGCCTCCAGATTGGCGATCGCGGTGCTGACCGCGGACTGCGTCTTGCGCAACTGCCGGGCCGCGGCCGAGAACGAGCCGGTGCTGGCCACCAGGGTGAACATTTCCAACTGATCTAGCGAATAGCGCATCGCGGGCCTGGCTCCTGCCTGTCAAAAAACTGCCTGTCAAAAAACTGCCTGTCAAAAAACTGCCTATCAAAAAAATCGATGGCTGCCGATTTGGCCCGCCGCGCAAACCCGCCGGATTATGGCGCACCGATCCGGCCGGCGCAAAAAGCGCGGGACCACAGACCAGACGGAGGAGACCACGATGAATTCGCAGCAGCAGGCGCACCCCGACCCGATGCAGCAGAACCCCGCCGCGCACCCGGCCAAGGAGCCGGCCGTCCACCCGGTCGATCAACGATTGCCCTTGCGGCAGCTGGCCAGCTTCGGCCTGCAGCATGTGCTGGTGATGTACGCGGGCGCCGTCGCGGTGCCGTTGATCCTCGGCAGCGCGCTCGGCCTGACGCAGCAGCAGATGGTCACGTTGATCAACGCCAATCTGCTGACCTCGGGCATCGCGACGCTGATCCAGACACTGGGCTTCTGGCGCTTTGGCGCGCGCCTGCCGCTGATCCAGGGTTGTTCCTTTATCGCGATCGCGCCGATGATTCTGATCGGCCAGCAATACGGGCTCAGCCACGTGTTCGGCGCGGTGATCGCCGCCGGCGCGCTGACCATCGCGATTGCGCCGCTGTTCAGCCGGCTGCTGCGCTGGTTTCCGCCGGTGGTAATCGGCAGCCTGATCGTGATCATCGGTGTCACGCTGATGCCTGCCGCGGCGATCTGGCTGGGAGGCGGCAATCCCGATGCGCCGGACTTCGGCGCGACGCCGAATCTGTTGCTGGGCCTGGCGACGATCGCCATCACGCTGTTCGTCTACGCGCGCTTCTCCGGCTTTATCGGCAATCTGTCGGTGCTGATCGGCCTGCTGGCGGGCACCGCGATCGCGATGGCCTGCGGCATGACGAGCTTCGACGCGGTCGGGCGCGCCGCCTGGTTCGAAATCAGTCCGCCGTTCGCGTTCGGCGCCCCGTCGTTCGCCCCCATGCCGACGCTGGTGATGCTGCTGGCGATGCTGGTGATCATGGCCGAGACCACCGGCAATGTGCTGGCGATCGGCACCATCGTCGGCCGTCCCTCGACCCAGCGCACGCTGGGCGATGCTTTCCGCGCCGATGGGCTGTCGACCATGCTGGGCGGCGTCTTCAACAGCTTTCCCTATAACGCGTTCACGCAGAACACGGGGCTGATCGCGCTTTCGAACGTCAAGAGCCGCTATGTGGTGGCATCGGCGGGCGCCATCATGGTGCTGATGGGCCTGTTCCCGAAGCTTGGCGCGCTGATTGCTTCGGTACCGCGGCCGGTGCTGGGCGGCTGCGCGATCGTGATGTTCGGCATGACGACGGTGGCCGGCATCCAGGAGCTGTCACGCGTGAAGTTCGACGGTACGCGCAACGCGATCATTGTCGCGGTATCCGTCAGCGTGGGCGTGCTGCCGATGTCGCTGCCGGCGCTGTTCGAGCGCGTCGAAGGGCCGCTGAAGTTGGTGCTCGACAGTGGCATCTTCCTCGGGGCGATCACGGCCGTGCTGCTGAATCTGCTGCTCAACCGCGGGACGGCGCAAGTGGCGGCGCTCGACGGCGGGCATGCCGACGCCGTCGCCACCACCCAGCCTTGATCCCAACGCGGCCATGCCGGCCGCCATCGCATCGCGCCACCAGGGCGCCCACTTCGCAGGAGAATCGTCCGATGCCAGCCATCGACACCCAGACCCACACCCATGGCCACATCACCACGGACAAGCTGACCGAGCTCGATCTTCGGCTGCTGCGCCAGTCGATCGCGCTGGCCGAGGAATCGAAGCAGAACGGCCGCCATCCCTTCGCGGCCATCGTGGCGGACGAGCACGGCAATATCGTCGCCTCGGCGGGCAACAACTCGATGCCGCCGCAGGGCGACCCGACCCAGCATGCGGAGCTGGCCGCGGCGGCGCTGGCCGCCAGGCGCCTGAGCCCCGAGCAACTGGCCCGCTGCACGCTGTACACCAGCGCCGAACCCTGCTGCATGTGCGCCGGCGCGATCTACTGGTGCAATATCGGCCGCGTCGTCTATGCGCTGTCGGAGCACACGCTGTTGGGGCTGACCGGCGACCACCCTGAGAATCCGACCTTCTCGCTGCCGTGCCGCGAGGTATTCGTGCGGGGGCAGCGCCATATCGAGGTGCACGGCCCGATGCTGGAAGACGAAGCCGCGCGCTCCCATACTGGGTTCTGGAAGTAAGGCGGGGCAGGGGCCTCGCGCTTGCTGCCTGTTTGTCACTCGTAGCCAGCGGGAGGCACCATGCCGGAACAACTGACCAAGCATCCCGACGTCACCTTGCAGGTGTTGCGCAGCGCCGGCGCGCGCTGCGGCACGGGAGAGACTCCACAGATACTGAAAAGCTGTCCGGCCGAGCGCTTCTGCCAGCTGCCCGGCGGCGAGATCTGCGTGTTCGGGCTGCCCGATGCGGCCCGCATGACGCAGATAACGAAGGCCGACTGGCAGGCGCTGACCGCGACGATGGCCGGCGTGACGCCCACCGCCGCCCCGGGCGCCCCCGGTGCGCCTGGGACACCGGCCACCGTGCCGCCGA
>NZ_JCBAJO010000066.1:0-21235 GCF_059772245.1 Cupriavidus sp. R6-3 | reverse complement strand
GCAGCGCGCCGAGTCCCGGCGACTGCGCGGACGCGCTGGCGGCATGCAGCAGCATCGACGGCAGCAGCAGCGCAAGCAGGGCTCCGGCGACACGGCGTCGGGCGCCGGAGGCGCGGCGCGGTTCGGACCGGGTGGATTTCGCTTTCATTGATAATGGCGGTCTGGGGCTTGCCCGGTTCGGGCTTCCGCTGGACGACGCCAGAGGCTCCCGGATCGAGGCTGACCGATTTGCCCTTTGCGGGCAGCGCGCAGTGTAAACGCTGCCCGCTGTGCACTTGGCGAGCCGCAAGGTAAAGTATGTAACCTTTTGTTAAGCCATTTTGGCTCCTAGCGAGACTCGCTAAGATTAGCGCCATGGAAAATACCAGCCACAAGATTCTCGTCGTGGACGACGACCCCCGTCTCCGCGATCTGCTGCGCCGCTATCTCGGCGAGCAAGGCTTTACCGTGCTGGTCGCGGAAAACGCCACCGCCATGAACAAGCTCTGGCTGCGCGAGCGTTTCGACCTGCTCGTGCTCGACCTGATGATGCCGGGCGAAGATGGTCTGTCGATCTGCCGCCGTCTGCGCGGCGCCAACGACCAGACCCCGATCATCATGCTGACGGCCAAGGGCGAGGACGTGGACCGCATCGTCGGCCTCGAGATGGGCGCCGACGACTACCTGCCCAAGCCGTTCAACCCGCGCGAACTGATCGCGCGCATCCACGCGGTGCTGCGCCGCAAGGGCCCGGCCGAAGTGCCCGGCGCCCCGTCGGAAACGCCGGAGACCTTCGCCTTCGGCGATTTCGTGCTGAACCTGGCCACGCGCACGCTGACCAAGAACGACGAGGAAATCACGCTGACCACCGGCGAGTTCTCGGTGCTCAAGGTGTTCGCCCGCCATCCGCGCCAGCCGCTGTCGCGCGAGAAGCTGATGGAAATGGCGCGCGGCCGCGAATACGAAGTGTTCGACCGCAGCCTGGACGTACAGATCTCGCGCCTGCGCAAGCTGATCGAACCCGATCCGGGCAATCCGCGTTTCATCCAGACCGTCTGGGGGCTGGGCTACGTCTTCATTCCCGATGGCGTGAAGTAAGTCCCGGCCGTTATCGTGGCGACCGTGATCCGCCGCACGGCCACGCGTTTCTTCGGTTCGCTGTTCTGGCGGACCTTCATGCTGATCGCGCTGCTGCTGGCCATTTCGCTGGGCATCTGGTTTCAGAGCTACCGGCTGTTTGAACGCGCCCCGCGCGCGCAGCAGATCGCGATGCAGGTGGTCAGCGTGGTCAAGCTCACGCGCGCCGCCCTGCTCTATTCCGACCCCGCGCGGCGTCGCTTCCTGCTGCTCGACCTGGTGCAGAACGAAGGCATCAAGGTCTATCCGCGCGAGCGCGACGACGACTTCACCACGCCCACCGCGAACCCCTTCCTGACCCAGCTGGTGCAGCAGGAAATCCGCAGCCGTCTGGGCGGCGATACCGTGATCGCGACCACGGTCAACGACATTCCGGGCGTCTGGGTCAGCTTCGAGATCGAGGGCGACGACTACTGGGTGGCGATCAGCCCGGAGCGCTTCGAACGCGTGCCCGGACTGCAATGGCTGTGGTGGACCGTGGCGGCGGTGCTGCTGTCCATCTTCGGCTCGGCCTTCATCACGGCGCGGGTCAACCGGCCGCTCAAGCGCCTGGCCGATGCCGCGCGCGCGATCGGTTCGGGGGGCGATCCCCCGCCGCTGCCCGAGCGCGGCGCCAGCGAGGTCGCGCAGGCCAACCACAGCTTCAACCAGATGGTGCGCGACTTGCGCCAGCTCGACGACGACCGCGTGGTGATGCTGGCCGGCATCTCGCACGACCTGCGCACGCCGCTGACGCGGCTGCGACTCGAGACCGAGATGTCCCCGGTCGACGACACCACGCGCGAGGCGATGATCGCCGACATCGAGCAGATGGACGCGATCATCGGCCAGTTCCTGAACTACGCGCGCCCCGCGCAGGAGAGCAGCGAGCCGGTCGACCTGTCCTCGCTGGTGCGCGACGCGGTGAACGTCTATGCCGCGCACGACGACATCCGCATCCGCGTGCATGCGCCCGAGCCGGTGATGGCGATGGCCAACCGGATGGAGGTCCAGCGTATCCTCGACAACCTGGTCGAGAATGCGCGCCGCTATGCCAAGCATCCCGACAGCGGCATCGCCGAGGTCGAGATCACCACGCGCAACCATGACAAGGAGGCGATGCTGGTGGTGGCCGATCATGGCGACGGCGTGCCCGAGGCCCAGCTGCCGCTGCTGACGCGGCCGTTCTACCGGCTCGACGCGGCGCGCAGCGAGGCCAAGGGCGCGGGGCTGGGCATGTCGATCGTCAACCGGATCATGCAGCGCAACGGCGGCCGCCTGGTGCTGACCAATCGGCCGTCGCCGGGCAGCGGCCTGGTGGTCAGCGCGTGTTTCCGGCGCGCGTGATGCACGCCTCACTCCCGCCTGAGTCACGCTCCAAGCGTGCTTGATGCACGCCTCATTGCGTGCCTGGTGCATGCCTGATGCACGCCGCGTCGCCGTTCCGTCATCGCGATCGTGTATCGTTGCCGGACGGCGCAAGCCGGCGTGCCACGCCGCTTTCGCGCCGGGCCTCGCAGTTTCCGCGGCTATCGGGCTCTTTGAGATTTTCAATTAGCCGTGCCGAACAGGATGCTGCATACTTCCCATTCGTTGCGTGGCACGCGCAGCGGCCCGAGAAAATCGTCTTCGACGATGGCCGCTTGCGATGCCCCGCTGGCGTCTGTTCAACCGTATCCAGGAGAAGTCCATGAAGACCGTTGGTGACAAGCTCGAACCGTTCCACGTCGTCGGTGTCAAGCCGGGTTTCAACGCCCACGAAGAAAACGGCCAGTCGGCCTTTGAAGACATCACCGAGAAGTCGTTCGAAGGCAAGTGGAAAATCATCTACTTCTACCCGAAGGACTTCACCTTCGTGTGCCCGACCGAAATCGTGGCCTTCGCCAAGCTGAACCAGGACTTCGCCGACCGCGACGCTGTCGTGCTGGGCGGCTCGACCGACAACGAGTTCGTCAAGCTGGCATGGCGCCGTGAACACAAGGACCTGAACAAGCTGAACTCGTGGCAGTTCGCCGATACCACCGGCTCGCTGATCGACCAGCTGGGCGTGCGCGAGAAGGATGCCGGCGTTGCGCTGCGCGCCACCTTCATCGTCGACCCGGACAACACCATCCAGCACGTGTCGGTGAACAACCTGAACGTCGGCCGTAACCCGGACGAAATCCTGCGCATTCTGGACGGCCTGCAGACCGACGAGCTGTGCCCGTGCAACCGCGCTGTCGGCGGCGCCACGCTGTAATTCGCGCCTTGTCGATGTTGCCGGCGGCATCGCCGCCGGCAACGCGCCCCAGTGCGCACCGAAACCCGCCCACGCGGGTTTTTTTCGCCCAAAGCGATAGGAGAATTTGATGGAATTCCTCAACACGATCAAGAATCTCATTCCCGACTATGCGAAGGACATCCGCCTGAACCTGGACGGCACCATCGCACGCTCCTCGCTGGAGGGCAACGATGCGGTGGGCGTCGCGCTGGCCGCCGCCTTCGCCGCCAAGAGCAAGATCATCGTCGACGCGATCCGCAACGCCGGCGTGCTGTCGCCCGAAGAGCTGAACGGCGCGCTGACCGCGGCCGCGCTGATGGGCATGAACAATGTCTGGTATCCGTATGTCGAGATGGCCGCCGATCCCGATCTGGCAAGCCAGCCCGCCGGCCTGCGCATGAATGCGTATGCGACCCACGGCGGCGTCGACAAGCGCCGTTTCGAGATGTACGCGCTGGCCGCGTCGATCGTCGGCAAGTGCCACTTCTGCATCCGCTCGCACTACGAGCTGCTGAAGAACGAACAGGGCATGACCTCGCAGCAGCTGCGCGATGTCGGCCGTATCGCCGCCGTGATCACGGCCGCGGCCAACGTGATCGCCGCCGAGTAAGGCGGCACACGCCGAGGGCTTCTGCAGGCCTCGCCAGGCCACGGCAGTCCTTGCGAGGGTTTTCTACGGGCCCTTGTTGCCGATGTTTGTCGATGTTCGTCGATGGCCGCCCCGCGCGGCCATCGGCATTTCAGGCCCCGCGAACCCGACTCCGCGTCCGCCGCGCGCCCCGCCCGCGTCCGCATTTCTCCGACTGCATTTGTGCACGGTCCGGCCTACAATCGAGGCAGATTCTGCTTCGCGGACCATCATGAGCCAACTGCCCTCGCCCTCCTCGCCGCATTTCCACTATCGTCTCGCCACGGCTTCCGACTGGGGCCAGATCGCCGCGGTCACGCAGGAAGCGTATGCGCAGTACGAGCTCGAAATCATGGAGGACTGCCGCGCGTCGTTCCAGCAGGGCATGCGCTCGGTGCTGGCGACCAATACTTCCGATATGGAATGGTGGGTTGCCGAGACCGATCACGGCATCAGCGGCGCGGTGCTGTTCTGCCATCCCGGCGCGACGCTGCAGGCCCTGGACGGCAGCACGGTGACGCTGGCCCTGCCCGAGGCGCGGCTGCTGTCGGTCAGCCCGCAGGCGCGCGGCCTGGGTCTCGGCCGCACGCTGATGCAGATCTGCATCGAGCGTGCGCGCGATATCGGCGCGCAGGCGCTGGTGGTGCGCACCATGCCGGAAATGGGCGCCGCCAACCGCCTGTGCCAGCAGATGGGCTTCGTCAAACGGACCGAGGCCGGCGCGCGCTCCGGCCCGCTGGAACGGCTGGTCGACTACGTCTACGCAATCGAGCCGAAGGAAGCCGACGCGCCGCAGCCGGGCCTGTAACGGCCCGCAGGCCCGCACGACGGCGCCGCGCAGCACGTCCAGTCCTGTGGCGCGACGACGGCGCCGCGCAGCCTGCTCGGTCCTGCCGGTGCGACGATGCCCCCCCGCAGCCTGCTCAGTCCTGCGGCGCGACGATCGCGCCGCGCCACAGCAGCACCACCGCCTGCGCGACGATCCCTTCCTGGCGCCCTTCGAAGCCCAGCTTCTCGTTGGTCTTGGCCTTGACGTTGCAGCGGCCGGCCGCGATACCCAGATCCTCGGCCAGATTGGCCACCATCGCACCGATATGCGGCGCCAGCTTCGGCGCCTGCGCGATCACCGTCGCATCGACATTGCCGACTTCGAAACCGGCCTCGCGCACGCGCCGCACGGCCTCGCGCAGCAGCGCGCGGCTGTCGGCCCCGGCAAAGGCCGGATCGGTATCGGGGAAATGCCGGCCGATATCGCCCAGCCCCGCGGCCCCGAACAGGGCGTCGGTGATCGCGTGCAGCAAGGCATCGGCGTCGGAATGGCCGAGCAGGCCGCGATCGTGGGGGATCTCCACGCCGCCGAGCACCAGCTTGCGGCCCGGCACCAGCGCGTGCACGTCGTAGCCTTGTCCCACGCGGATATCGAAGGGCATCATCGCGATCGGTCTCCAGAAGAACCAGCAGAAGGGGCGGCGGACGGGCCGCCGAGCAGGACTTCGGCAAGCGCGAAGTCCTCGGGATAGGTCACCTTGAAATTGCGCAGCGAGCCGTTGACGAGCCGCGGCTTCAGGCCCAGCCGCTCGATCGCGCTGGCCTCGTCGGTCACGACCGCGCCGCTGGCGAGCGCGTCTTCCAGCGCCTGGCGCAGGACGCCGACGCGGAACATCTGGGGCGTCTGCGCCTGCCACAGCCCTTCGCGCGGCACGGTGCCGCCGATGCGGGACGGCTGCGAGCGCTGCAAGGACTGCGAAGGCTGGGACGGCTGGGAAGATTGCGACGGCTCGCTCGGCTGCGGCTCGGCCTCGGCACGCTTGAGCGTATCGGGCACCGGCACCGCCAGGATGCCGCCGATCGCCGCGTCGGGGCCGTCGCCATCGTCCCCTTCCACCGCGCGGATCAGCGTCTCGATCATCAGCGGCGTCAGCCCCGGCCGCGCGGCATCGTGCACCAGCACCCAGTCCTGATCCTCGGCGCCGAGCTGGACCAGATGCCGCAGCCCGTTGAGCACCGATTCATGGCGCGACTGGCCGCCGACGAAGGCGGTATCGAAGCGCAGGCCGGCAAAGGCCGCCGAGCCGAAGCGCGCCTCCAGCGGCAGATCGTCGGGCGCGAGCACAAGCGCGGTGGCGCTGATCGACTCGCACGCCGAGAACGCGGCCAGCGCGTACCAGATCATTGGGTGGCCGGCCAGCTCGCGATACTGCTTGGGCAGGCCGGCGCCCGCGCGGCTGCCGCTGCCGGCACAGGGAATCAGGGCAAAACGTCGTTCGGACATGCGGCGGACTGACGGATCAAGGGAAGGCACGAAAGCGGCCGGTATGCACCAGGCGTGGAGCCGGCGTGCAGCCGGAATGCAGCCGGCGTGCAGCCGGAATGCAGCCGGCGCGCAGCGAGCATTGCACCGGGAATGCGGCGCCGGTATGCGACGCCGGATGGCCGGGCGCTGCGCATTCTATAATACGACCCTCTTCTCGACACCCCCGCCCGCGCTGCCGGCGGGGTGTCGTCGTTTGAACCGAACCGCTTTATGTCCGACGCCAAATCGCCTTCCGCGCTCCCCGTTTCCACTCAGCTGCCGCTGGTCAAGGCCGGCCAGCGCCATCAGGTCGCCGGCCTGCACGGCTCGGCCGATGCGCTGGCCCTGGCCGCCTATGCCCGCGCCCACCACGGCCAGATGCCGATGCTGGCGGTGATGTGCGCCAACGCGGTCGACGCGCAGCGGCTGGCCGACGAGATCCCGTGGTTCGCACCGGAGCTGCGCGTGCGCGTGCTGCCCGACTGGGAGACCCTGCCCTACGACAGCTTCTCGCCGCACCAGGACCTGGTGTCGGAGCGCCTGGCGACGCTGCACGACATCCAGACCGGCCAGTGCGACGTGATGCTGGTGCCCGCGCAGACCGCGCTGTACCGGCTCGCGCCGCCGGCGTTCCTCGCCGCCTATACCTTCTTCTTCAAGCAGGGCGAACGGCTTGACGAGGCCGCGCTGAAGGCGCAGTTCACGCTGGCCGGCTACGAGCATGTCAGCGCGGTGATGCGGCCCGGCGAATACAGCGTGCGCGGCGGCCTGATCGACCTGTTCCCGATGGGCTCGGCGCTGCCGTACCGGATCGACCTGTTCGGCGACGAGATCGAGACCATCCGCGCGTTCGATCCGGACACGCAGCGCAGCCTCTATCCGGTCAAGGAGGTGCGCCTGCTGCCCGGCCGCGAGTTTCCGCTCGACGAGGCCGCGCGCACCGCGTTCCGCGGCCGCTGGCGCGAGGTGTTCGAGGGCGACCCGAGCAAGTCGCCGATCTACAAGGACATCGGCAACGGCGTGCCGTCGGCCGGCATCGAGTACTACCTGCCGCTGTTCTTCGACGCGGCGGCGACGCTGTTCGACTACCTGCCGGCCGGCACGCAGCTGGCCTATGTCGGCGCGATCGACGAGGCGATCCGCCGCTTCTGGACCGATACGCAGCAGCGCTACGACTTCATGCGGCACGATCGCGAGCGGCCGCTGCTGCCGCCCGCGCAGCTGTTCCTGAGCGAGGAGCAGTTCTTCAGCGCCGCCAAGCCGCTGGCGCGGCTGGTGCTGCAGCAGGGCCCGGCCGGCGCCGACGCCGCTCCGCTGTCGGCCCCGCTGCCCGACGTCTCGGTCAATCGCCGCGCCGAGGACCCGCTGGTCAATCTCGAGGCGCTGCTGCTGCGCAAGCAGGCGCGCGTGCTGATGTGCGCCGATTCGGCGGGCCGCCGCGAGACGCTGCTGCAGTTGTTCGCCGACAGCGGCCTGCGTCCGCATCCGGTCGAGGACTGCGCGGCCTTCCTCGCCGGCGACGCGCCGTTCGGGATCGCGGTGGCGCCGCTGCAGAGCGGCTTCGCGTTGCCGCCGATGGACGGCCAGCCGGGCCTGGCCTTCGTCACCGAGGCCGAGCTCTATGCGAATACCGCGCGCCGCGCCGGCCGCCGCAAGCAGGAGCAGGCCAGCAGCGTCGACGCGATGGTGCGCGACCTGGCCGAGCTGAAGATCGGCGACCCGGTCGTGCACAGCGAACACGGCATCGGCCGCTACCAGGGCCTGGTCACGCTCGACATGGGCCAGGGCGACGAGGAATTTCTGCATCTGGACTACGACAAGGGCAGCAAGCTGTATGTGCCGGTCCACCAGCTGCACGTGATCTCGCGCTATTCGGGCGCCGATCCGGATACCGCGCCGCTGCATTCCCTCGGCTCCGGCCAGTGGGAACGCGCCAAGCGCCGCGCCGCGCAGCAGATCCGCGATACCGCGGCCGAACTGCTGAACCTGTACGCGCGCCGCGCGCTGCGCGAGGGCCATGCCTTCGCGCTGTCGCCGAAGGACTACGAGACCTTCGCCGAGAGCTTCGGCTTCGAGGAAACGCCTGACCAGGCCGCGGCAATCGCCGCGGTGATCGCCGACATGACCTCGGGCAAGCCGATGGACCGGCTGGTCTGCGGCGACGTCGGCTTCGGCAAGACCGAGGTGGCGCTGCGCGCGGCCTTCGTCGCGGTGATGGGCGGCAAGCAGGTGGCGATGCTGGCGCCGACCACGCTGCTCGCAGAGCAGCATTTCCAGACGCTGTCGGACCGCTTCGCCGACTGGCCGGTGCGCATCGTCGAGCTGTCGCGCTTCAAGACGAAGAAGGAGGTCGACGCGGCAATCAAGCAGATCAACGACGGCACCGTCGATATCGTGATCGGCACGCACAAGCTGCTGTCCGACGACGTGCGCTTCCAGCGGCTGGGACTGGTCATCATCGACGAGGAACACCGCTTCGGCGTGCGGCAGAAGGAGGCGCTGAAGACGCTGCGGGCCGAGGTCGACGTGCTGACGCTGACCGCGACGCCGATCCCGCGCACGCTGGGCATGGCGCTCGAAGGGCTGCGCGACTTCTCGGTGATCGCCACCGCGCCGCAGAAGCGGCTGGCGATCAAGACCTTCGTGCGGCGCGAGGAAGACGGCGTGCTGCGCGAGGCCATCCTGCGCGAGCTCAAGCGCGGCGGCCAGGTCTACTTCCTGCACAACGAGGTCGAGACCATCGAGAACAAGCGCGCGCGGCTGGCCGAGCTGGTGCCCGAGGCGCGCATCGCGGTGGCGCACGGGCAGATGCACGAGCGCGAGCTCGAACGTGTGATGCGCGATTTCGTCGCGCGGCGCGCCAACATCCTGCTGTGCACGACCATCATCGAGACCGGCATCGACGTGCCGTCGGCCAACACGATCCTGATCCACCGCGCCGACAAGTTCGGCCTGGCGCAGCTGCACCAGCTGCGCGGCCGCGTCGGCCGCTCGCACCACCAGGCCTACGCCTATCTGCTGGTGCACGATCCGGAAGGGCTGACCAGGCAGGCACAGCGCCGGCTCGAGGCGATCCAGCAGATGGAGGAACTCGGTTCGGGCTTCTACCTGGCGATGCACGACCTGGAAATCCGCGGCGCCGGCGAGGTGCTGGGCGACAAGCAGTCGGGCGAGATCCACGAGATCGGCTTCCAGCTGTACACCGACATGCTGAACGCCGCGGTCAAGGCGCTGAAGGCCGGCAAGGAGCCGGACCTGATGGCGCCGCTGGCGGCCACCACCGAGATCAACCTCGGCACGCCGGCGCTGCTGCCGAGCGACTACTGCACCGACGTGCACGAGCGGCTGTCGCTGTACAAGCGGCTGGCCAACTGCGAGCGTCCCGAGCAGGTCGACGACATCCACGAGGAGCTGGTCGACCGCTTCGGCCGCCCGCCGGCGCAGGCGCAGGCGCTGATCGAAACGCACCGGCTGCGCATCGCCGCGGTGCCGCTGGGCGTGCGCAAGATCGACGCCGGCGAGGCCTCGATCAGCGTGCAGTTCGTGCCGAATCCGCCGATCGATGCGATCCGCATCATCGACCTGGTGCAGAAGAACCGGCATATCAAGCTGGCCGGACAGGACAAGCTGCGCATCGAGGCGAAAATGCCCGACGTGGCGGTGCGCGCGCAGACGATCAAGCAGACGCTGCGGCAGCTGGCTTGAGGGGCGGCGGAGGCCGGTTGCCCTCTCGCCGACCCTCTCGCCGACCCTCTCGCCGACCCTCTCGCCAACCCTCTCGCCGACCCTCTCGCCGGCCCTCTGCCCGACCTCTCGCCGCCCCCTCGCCGACCCTCTTGCCGACCCTCTGCCCGACCCTCTCCCGCATGCGGGAGAGGGAGCCGGTTTGCGGCGCTTCGGCAGAGGCCGACGCCGGCAGCAGGCTCCCCTCTCCCGCCCAGCGGGAGAGGGGTCGGGGGAGAGGGCTCGCGGAGCGGCAAAGTGGACCCCGGCACATATCCGGGTGTAGGATCGGACATCCCTCAGCGTGATCCTGCCGCATGTCAGCCCATACCCCTGCCCCCGCCGACGCCCTCACCGACGCCACCACGGACGCCCTCGCCGACGCCCCCGAACACTCCGCCCTCGACTGGACCCGCCGGCTGATCGAGTTCGACACCACCAGCCGCGAGTCCAATCTCGGCCTGATCGAAACGGTGCGCGACCACTTCGTGGCCCAAGGCCTGAAGCCCCACCTGAGCTACAACCCGCAGCGCAACAAGGCCAACCTGCATGTGACCGTGCCCGCCGCCGACGGCAGCGAGCAGCGCGGCATCGTGCTGTCGGGGCATACCGACGTGGTGCCGGTGGACGGCCAGGACTGGAGCACCGATCCGTTCCGCCCGGCGCTGCGCGACGGCAAACTCTACGGCCGCGGCGCCTGCGACATGAAGGGCTTCATCGGCACCAGTCTCGCGCTGCTGCCCGCGCTGCTGCAGGCACGGCTGCGCGAACCGGTGCACTATGCGCTGTCGTTCGACGAGGAGGTCGGCTGCATGGGCGCGCCCTATCTGATCGACGACCTGCGCGAGCGTGGCATCCAGCCGGCCGGCTGCATCGTCGGCGAGCCGACCAGCATGCGGGTGATCGTCGCCCACAAGGGCATCAACGCCTATCGCTGCTGCGTCAGGGGCCAGGCCGCGCATTCGTCGCTGACGCCGCGCGGCGTCAATGCGATCGAATACGCGGCGCGGCTGATCTGCTTCATCCGCGACCTGGCCGACGAGTTCCGCGCCAAGGGCCCGTACGACGAGGCCTTCGACGTGCCCTTCACCACCGCGTCGACCGGCACCATTCAGGGCGGCATCGCGCTGAACACGATCCCGGCGCTGTGCGAGTTCGTATTCGAGTACCGCAACCTGCCGGGCGTCGATCCGGAAGCGATCCGCGCGCGCATCGAGGCCTATGCCAACGACGTGCTGCTGCCCCGCATGCGCGCCGAGCATGCCGACGCGGACCTGAGCATCACGCGCATCGCCGCGGCGCCGGCGCTCGACGCCGCCGAGCGCGATGCCATCACGCAGCTGGTGCGCGCGCTGACCGGCGACAACGCGATCAGCAAGGTGGCCTACGCCACCGAGGGCGGCCTGTTCCAGCGCGCCGGCATCCCGGCCGTGGTCTGCGGGCCCGGCGACATCCAGCAGGCCCACAAGGCCGACGAGTTCGTCGCGCTGGAGCAGCTCGCCCAATGCGAGGCCTTCCTGCACAAGGTCGTCGACAGCCTGCGCATCGCGGCCTGACGGTTCCGTCGGCACGCCGGCACGGCGGCACGCCAGCACGCCAGCACACCAAAGACATCCACTCCCGGAGGCGCATCGCGCCTTCTCACCGATGGCCTGAACGGCCGGGCCGCCGATGGCCCGGCCGCATCGACAAGGGGCACGCAGAGGCCCCGTTGCAACGCGAGCCGCAACGTCGACCGCAATGTCGGCCGCCGTATCGGCAGCAACACCGACCACAACGACATCAAAGGAGAACTCGACATGGCAGCACGCCGCTCCCCCGCTTTCGCCCGCTCCCGACGCTTCCTGCCGCTGCCGGCCGCCATCCCGGCGCTGGCCGCCGCGGCCAGCCTGCTGTGCGGCTCGGCCCTGGTCTCGCCTGCGTTGGCGCAGACCGCGCCGCCGGCCACATCGGCTGCAACGCCGTCCGCGGCCTCGCCGGGCCAGGCGAGCACCGGCGATCCCGCGCTGCACGCGCAGATCGAGACGCGCGCCAAGGCAGCCGAGGCGCGCCTGATCGCCTGGCGCCGCGACATCCACCAGCATCCCGAACTCGGCAACTACGAGACGCGCACCGCGAAGCTGGTGGCCGATCATCTGCGCAAGCTCGGCATGGAGGTCAAGACTGGCGTGGCCAAGACCGGCGTGGTCGGCCTGCTCAAGGGCGGCAAGCCGGGGCCGGTGGTGGCGCTGCGCGCCGACATGGACGCGCTGCCGGTCAAGGAGCGCGTCGACGTGCCGTTCGCCTCGAAGGCCAAGGGCAAGTACCTCGGCAAGGAGGTCGACGTGATGCACGCCTGCGGCCACGACACCCACGTCGCGATTTTGATGGCGACCGCCGAGGTGCTGGCCGGCATGAAGGACCAGCTGCCCGGCACGGTGAAATTCATCTTCCAGCCGGCCGAGGAAAGCCCGGCGGACATCGAACCGGACGGCACCAATATCTGGGGCGCCAAGCAGATGGTGGCCGAGGGCGTGCTGGAGAACCCGAAGGTCGATGCGATCTTCGGCCTGCATGTCAGCAGCGGCATCGAGTCGGGCAAGCTGGCCTGGCGCAGCGGCCCGGCGATGGCGGCGGCCGACCAGTTCTGGATCGACGTCAAGGGCCGCCAGACCCATGGCGCGCGTCCGTGGGGCGGCATCGATCCGATCGTGGTGTCGTCGCAGATCGTGCTCGGCCTGCAGACCATCCAGAGCCGGCAGGTCAATGCGATGCTCGAGCCCTCGGTCATCACCGTCGGCACGATCCATGGCGGCAACCGCATGAACATCGTGCCGGAGAAGGTCGAGATGATGGGCACCATCCGCACCTACGACGAAGGCATGAAGAAGGACATCCACGCGCGCATGAAGCGCACCACCGAATCGATCGCGGCCAGCACCGGGGCCGAGGCGACCTTCCGCGTGGTCGAGCTCTACAACGCCACCGTCAACCAGCCGGCGCTGACCGAGAAGATGGCGCCGACGCTCAAGCGCGTGGCCGGCGACGGCAACTGGATGCTGGCGCCCAAGGCGACCGCCTCGGAGGACTTCTCGTTCTACCAGGAGAAGGTGCCGGGCCTGTTCTTCAATCTCGGCGTGACCCCCAAGGGCACCGATGTCACCAAGGCGCCGTCGAACCACTCGCCGGAGTTCTACGTCGATGAGCCGGCGCTGATCAACGGCGTGCGGGCGCTGTCGAACCTGACGGTCGACTTCATGACGATGGCGCAGCGCTGATCGGCATGGCGCAGGGGCAGGCGCGGGGCGATTACAATAGCGTCCTTTCACCGTCCCCCGTGCCCTGCACCGTCGTCCCCGCGCATGCGGGGGCCCGGCGGCTTCGGCGCCGCTGCCGGCCGGACAAGCCGCTGGATCGCTGCCTGCGCGGGGACGACGCAAGATTCCAACTTCTCTCATGCCCCTGATCGTCCAAAGCCTGCAACCCATCGCCTGCGCGGATATCGACGCGCTGCGCATCCTTGCCGACGCGCCCGGACTGAGCCTGCGCGGCGACACCGTCGCCACCGCCGAGGCCTGCGCGCCGCTCGACGCGCGGCTGCGCGATGCGCTGGAGGCGTTCTGCGAGCCGCGCCGGCTCGACTGGGCCGTGCTGCCGACGCACCGGAAGCTGTCCGACTTCCGGCTGGTGGCCATGGACATGGATTCGACGCTGATCACGATCGAGTGCATCGACGAGATCGCCGATTTCTGCGGGCTGAAGGCCGAGGTCTCGGCGATCACCGAGGCCGCGATGCGCGGCGAGATCACCGACTTCAACGAAAGCCTGCGGCGCCGCGTCGCGCTGCTCAAGGGGTTGGATGCCAGCGTGCTGGACCGGGTCTACGAGGAACGGCTGCGGCTGTCGCCGGGCGCGGAGCGCATGCTGGGGGCCGCGCGCGCGGCGGGCCTGCGCACGCTGCTGGTGTCGGGCGGCTTCGTCCACTTCACCGAAAAACTCAAGGCCCGGCTGGGCCTGGACTTCACCCGCGCCAATACGCTGGAGATCGTCGACGGCAAGCTGACCGGCCGCGTCGAAGGCGAAATCGTCAATGCCGAGGTCAAGGCCCGCACCGTGCGCGAAGCCTGCGAGGCGATCGGCGCCGATCCGCGGCAGGCGATCGTGATGGGCGACGGCTCCAACGACCTGAAGATGATGGCGATCGCCGGCCTGTCGGTCGCCTTCCGCGCCAAGCCCGTGGTACGCGCGCAGGCCAGCGTGGCGTTCAATCATGTCGGGCTGGATGGGTTGCTGAATCTGTTCGCGGATTGATTTCGCGGGCCGGCTGTGCTGCCGGTCCGTTCAGTAGTCCCATCGGTAGTCCCCCGGTAGTCCACCGGTAGTCCTCCACCGCCTTACCGCTCTCTCCCCCAGCCCCTCTCCCGCAAGCAGGCGAGGGGAGCTCGGTTTGCCGTTGCCATCTGTGATGCCGATCGCGCTGGGTTCGCCTGTGCCGGCTGGGTTCTCCCTCTCCCGCCTGTGCCGGCTGGGTTCTCCCGCTCCCGCCCGCGGGAGAGGGCGGGGAGAGGGCAACCTCCGCCGCCAGCACCCCTCCCCCCTCTATCAATACATTGCAAACAATATCAATAACTTGCATCGCCAAATACGAATCATTACCATTTGTGTTTTGAATTCGGTAACAAAATCTTGCGATGCAACTCTTTGCCGCTCTCCTCGGCCTGGCGGGCGCTGCCTGCCTGTATCTGGCCGGTCCCAATCAGGTGCTGCTGCGCCAGCCGCCCCAACGCCGCATGATGGTGTGGCTCGGCATCGTGCTGACGTGCTCGGGCGCCGTGGGCTGGTCGGTCGAGCACAGCTGGCCCTCGTCCATCGCCGCGACGCTGGCCACGCTCGGCACCGGCCTGTCGCTGTGGCCCTTCCTCGGCTGCTATCTGCACAAGCGCCGCGGCGGCGAGGAGGCGGCATGAACGGCGGCATCGGCACCAAATGGCTGGCCGGCACGCTGCTCGGCTTCCCGCTGTCGCTGGCGGTCTGCACGCTCGCCATCCTGTGGCTGCCGGGCGGCTGGCAGAGCGGCATCATCGGCGCGGTGACCGCCAGCCTGCCGCTGTGGGTCGCCATCATCAGCACCAGCCTGCTGTTTTCCAGCAGCCGCGCCGCCTGGCTCTGGCTGGGCGCGGCCAACCTCGTCTGTTTCGGTGCGTTGTGGGGATTGCGGCTGATGGCCGTGCCCGGCGCGGCCGCGTAAGGAGTACCCCATGAAGGCTGCAACGCTGCGCGTTTACCAGACGCTGCATACCTGGGTCGGCCTGATGGCCGGCTGGGCCTTGTTTATCGCGTTCTTCGCCGGCGCGATCACGGTGTTCCACCACGAGCTGCACGAGTGGCAGTCGCCGGCGCGCATCCGCGGCGAGACCCACGCCGCCGCCAAGCCGTCGCCCGAGGATCTGGACCGCTTCGTCGCCACGCTGGTCAAGGCCCATCCCGAGGCGGCGGCCAGCGTCTATATCGGCCTGCCGACCGAGGGCGAGCCGCACACCACCGCCTACTGGATGGACGGCAAGGGCGAGTGGCAGACCACCAATGAGGAAAAGCTCGGCGCGGGCCGGACCTCGCCGCAGGACACCTCGCTCGACGGCGTGCGCGGCGAGCTGTCGAACTTCCTGAACGGGCTGCACTACACGCTCGGCCTGCCGATGCAGGTGGGCATGCATTTCATGGGCGTGGTGTCGGTGCTGTACGGCCTGGCGCTGGTCTCCGGCGTGCTGCTGCACCTGCCGCGGCTGAAGAAGGACCTGTTCGCCGTGCGCCCGGGCCGCAACCTGAAGCGCTTCTGGATGGACGCGCACAACGTGATCGGCCTGTTCAGCCTGCCCTTCCATCTGGTCATCGCGATCACCGGCGCGCTGTTCTGCGTGTCGATGACGCTGGCGATGGCCTTCAACGTGCTGACCTTCGACGGCAAGCTGATGTCGGCGCTGCCCACCGCGATGTCGTCGGTGCCCGAGGTGCAGGCGGCCGGCAAGCCGGCGCCCCTGATGCCGGCGCGCGAGCTGATCGAGATCGCGCAGCGCGCCGCCGGCGACGGCTTCAAGCCCAATTCGGTGCGCTACCAGCGCGTGGGCGACGCCAATGCGCTGATCGAGGTGCGCGGCGACAGCGAGCGCGCGCTCGGCAACTTCGGCTCGGTGGGCATCCACGCCGCCGCCGGCCAGCCCGACAGCGGCCGCGTGATCGCCAACCAGACCGCCAGCGGACGCGACGCGAACCACGGGCTGTACAGCGCCCTGTTCGCGCTGCATTTCGGCACCTACGGCGACCTGGCGCTGCGGCTGGTCTATCTGATCGCCGGGCTGGCGGGGGCCTTCCTGTTCTACTCCGGCAACCTGCTGTGGATCGAATCGCGCCGCAAGGCGCGCCAGGCCGAGCAGCCGCGCGTGCACCGGCTGCTGGCGCAGGCCACCGTCGGCGTCTGCATCGGCTGCTGCGTCGGCGTGGCGGTGGCCTTCACCGGCGCGCTGCTGTGGCCGGAGCGTCCGTCGTCCTTCGTCTACTTCCCGGTGTTCTTCGCCGCGCTGGCCTGGGCGCTGCTGCGCCCCCCGGTGCGCGCGGCGATCGAGCTGCTGTACGTGGCGGCGCTGGCCTACCTGGTGGTGCCGGTGGCCAACGCGATCCTGACCGGCGACCATCTGCTGCGCAGCGTGCAGCAAGGCGAATGGGCCGTGGCCGGCTTCGACATCGGCGCGCTGGTGTTCGCGCTCGGCTTCGTCGCGCTGGCGCGTGCCACGCAGCGCCGTGCCCGTATGGGCCCCGCCGATTCGGTATGGGCGCCGCGCCCGAGCCGCGGCGATCCGGGCCCGTCGGCCCCGCCGGTGGTCGACGCACCGTGACGCTTGCCGCGCCGGCCGTGCCGATCATGTCCATCGTGCCGATCATGTCGTTCATCCAGATCGCGCCCAGCATGCCGATCGTGCAGATGATGCCGATCTCGCCCACCGCTCCACCCGAGGCGCGGCGGGACTGGTCGGCGCCCCGATTGGCGATCTGATCGGCGCCCTGGCCGGCGCCATTCGCAGCGCCCCGCCCCACTAGAACCACACCCCCAACCCAATTTGCACTGCCCTCAGGCGCACGCGGTTCTCCGCGGCGTCCGGGGAGCCGTGCGCGTTCGCACAACAAACGAAGAGGAAACGAGCCATGTCCACCCCCCGCCGCAGCCGCCCCGCGCTGACACCGCTGGCGCGCCAGCTGGCCCTGATCGTCGCCGTCGGCGGCGCCGCCGCGCCGGTGCTCGCGCAGACCGCCGCGGGCACCACTGCCAGCACCACTGCCAGCACCACTGCCAGCACCACTGCCGGCGCCACTGCCGGCGCCACTGCCAGCACCACCGCAAGCCCCACGGCGACCGCTACCGCGCAAGCCGAGCTGCCGACCGTCCATGTCACCGCGGGCAGCGAGCCCGCCTATCGCGCCCGCGATGCCAGCACCGGCGCCCTCGGTGACAAGCCGCTGCAGGACACGCCGTTCTCGGTCTCGGTGGTGCCGCAGGAACTGATCGAGAACCGCCAGGCCATCACGCTGGGCGACGTGTTCCGCGGCGAGCCGTCGGTGGCGCCGATCGGCGACGGTTATATCGGCGAGTCGGCGGGTTTGACCATCCGCGGCCTGCATCTCGACCTGCTCGAGGGCTACAAGATCGACGGCCTCGCCATCCCGAACTGGGGCAGCGACGTGCCGCTCGAACACTTCGAACGCGTCGAGCTGCTCAAGGGCCTGGGCGGCTTCATGTACGGCTTCGGCGCGCCCGGCGGCATCGCCAACTTCGTCACCAAGCGTCCCACCTCGAAGTTCGCCGGCAGCGCGTCGCTCGGCTACGTTTCCGACGGCGTGCTGCGCGAGGCGATCGACGTCGGCGGCCGCTTCGGCGCCAACGACATGTTCGGCGCGCGCGTCGGCTTCGTGCACGAGGAAGGCGATACCTTCGTCGACGGCGGCCATATCAAGCGCGATTCCGCCTCGGTGGCGCTCGATGCCAGGCTGAGCCCCAACCTGCGCTGGTCCCTCGACGGGCTCTACCAGCAGCGCAACGTCAAGGGCGCCTACTACGGCATCATTCCGGGCCAGGACTTCGGCGCGCCGGTGACCGAGTTTGTCAACACGCCCCGCACGCTCGACGGCAGCCAGCGCGTGGCCAGCAAGGGCACCTATTACGAGACCGAGATCAAGAGCATCGGGACCGAGCTCAACTGGGGCTTCGCCGACGACTGGAACCTGCGCACCTCGTACCGCTTCACGCAGCAGAACCGCGGCAATGCCGACAGCGCGATCCTGCTGCTGGACAACGCCGGCAACTACGCCGAGAACCAGTACAGCTCGTATTCGCGCTACCACTACCAGCACGCGCAGACGATGGCGACCGGCAAGGTCCGCACCGGCAGCATCGAGCACGACATCGCCGCGGGCCTGTCGTGGCAGAGCCTGGTGCAGAACTGGGGCAGCTTCAGCGGCGGCGGCATCATCGGCTATGGCAATCTGTACGATCCGGGCCAGTTCGTGCCGACCGGGCTGCCGCTGTCGCGCGTGCCGTCGTCGGATGTGCTGTACCGCGCGTCCAGGATCGAGCAGAAGTCGGTCTTCTTCAGCGACACCATCAAGTTCAACGAACAGTGGTCGGTGCTGGTCGGCCTGCGCTACACCCGCTACGACCAGACCGGCTACACGCCGGAGGGCGCGATCTCGAGCACCTACAAGAAGTCGCCGATCACGCCGACCCTCGCGCTGATGTACAAGCCGGTGCAGCCGCTGACGCTGTACGGCAGCTATGTCGAATCGCTGGAGGCCGGCGGCTCCGCGCCGCTGACCGCGCGCAACGCGGGCGAGGTGTTCGGCCCGCTGAAGAGCCGCCAGTACGAGATCGGCGCCAAGGCCGAGCTGGAGGACTGGACGCTGAACGCGGCGCTGTTCCAGATCCAGCGCGGCCTGAATTACCTGCGCAACGACAAGGTCTACACGCAGGACGGCGAGACCCGCTACCGCGGCATCGAGCTGTCGGCGCGCGGCAAGCTGGCGCGCGACTGGACGCTGATGGGCGGTGTCACGCTGCTCGATTCGGAGAATGTCGAGGCCTCGCCCGACGTGCTGGGCAAGCGCGCCTACAGCGCGCCGACCTTCAAGGCCACCGCCTATGTCGAGTACGCGGTGCCACCGGTGCCGGGCCTGGTGCTGAGCGCCGGCGGACAGTACGTGTCGAAGATGGCGCTCGAGGCCAACAACAGCAACTGGGTGCCGGCGTACCACACCTTCGATGCGGGCATCCGCTATTCGACGAAGCTGGGCAAGACGCCGGCGGTGTTCCGGCTGGTGGTCGACAACCTGACCAACGAGAAGTACTGGCTGCCGAGCTACGGCTTCATCCTGACCCAGGGCGCGCCGCGCACGGTGCGGGCCAGCGCGACGTTCAGCTTTTGAGGCTGCGACCGCGGGCCGGCGGAGGGTTTGCCTGGTGGTCCCGCGAAGGCGGGATGCCAAGCGCCCTTGGGCAAGGCGCTGGGTCTTCCCCTTTCGCGCGGTCGACGTGGCTTCGGCCGCAGAAGTTCCGCGTCCCCCTTCAACCGACCAGCTTCGCCTCCATCGCCGCCTTCAGATCGGCGATCAGGTCGCGCGTATCCTCCAGCCCGATATAGAGCCGCACCAGCTCGCCGGCATCCTGCCAGCCGGCGGGCGGCCAGCTGCCCGCCGGGCGCATCGTCTGCACGTGGTATGGCACCGCCAGGCTGTGCGCCCCGCCCCACGACCAGCCGATCGAGAACAGCCGCAGCGCTTCGACGAAGGCGTCGACCTGTGCGCGCGGATAGCGCGCGCGCAGCACCACCGCGAACAGGCCGCTGGCGCCGGAGAAGTCGCGGCGCCAGAAGGCGTGGCCGGGGCAGTCGGGCAGGGCCGGATGCAGGACCCTGGCCACCTCCGGCCGCTGGGCCAGCCACTCGGCGACCTCGCGTGCGGCGCGGTCGTGCGCCGCGAGCCGCACCGGCATGCTCGGCAGCGAGCGCAGCACCAGGTAGCAGTCGTCGGCCGACACGCCCCAGCCCATCAGCATGCGCACGCGCTTGATGCGCTGGTAGAGCTTCTCGTCGCGGCACAGCACCGCGCCCATCAGCACGTCGCTGCCGCCCGACTGGTACTTGGTCAGCGCCTGCACGGAAATATCGATGCCCTTGTCGAAGGGCCGGAAATAGATGCCGGCCGACCACGTGTTGTCGATCGCCGTCAGCACGCCGCGCGCCCTGGCGGCGGCGACGATGGCCTCGCTGTCGGGCACCTCCATCGTCACCGAGCCCGGCGCCTCCATCCAGATCAGCCGCGTATTGGGCTGGATCAGCTCGGCGATGCCGGCGCCGATCATCGGATCGTAGGGCCGCACGGTGATGCCGAAATCGCGCGCCAGCCATTCGCCGTGCTCCCTATTGGGACCGTAGACGTTGTACGGCACCAGCACGTCGTCGCCGGCCTTGAGCAGCGCGAAATAGACCAGCGAGATCGCGCCCAGCCCCGACGGCAGCAGCAAGGCGTGGCTGGCGCCTTCGAGCATCGCCAGATGCTGGCACAGCGCCTCGCTGGTCGGCGTCGCGTGGATGCCGTAGCGCCAGTAGGTGGTGGCGCCGTCGCCATGCGCGCGCAACTCGGCGAGATTGCGGAACACCACGGTGGAGCCGCGCTGGGTCGGCTGGGAGAAGGAGGCGAAACCGGGGGGAACCTGCAGGGGCGGCTGCACCGCCAGCGTCTGCACGTAGCAGTCGGGCGTTGCGCCGGGATCGTTGTCGTTCGGGGAAGCGGCGTTCGTATCGGTCAGGGGACGGTCGGACACGGCGGATTCCTTGTCTGGCGAGTGCGGATAGAGCCTCCGAGCTTACCAGCAATGACGGCGGCGCCGCCATGGGGCCGATGGCCGCTGCGCGGCCCGCCGCGCTTAACGTGCTTGACCCGCTTGACCTGCTTGACCTGCTTGACGCGCTTGACCCGCTTGATGCGCTTGACCTGCTTATGCGGCGTGACCGCTTGACGTACTTAAGCCGTTTGGCCCGCTTGAGCCACTTGAGCCGCTTGAGCCGCTTGCCCGCTTAACGCTTGCGGTCCTCGACGATCGCCGAGCGCGGCGGCCGCGGTCCGTAGACCACGCCGCTGTTTGGCGTCATGTCGATCGAGGGCACCGCGACCACGCCGTCGGGGCCGACATAGACGGGCATTTGCTGGCCGGAAG
>NZ_JCBAJO010000065.1:0-21341 GCF_059772245.1 Cupriavidus sp. R6-3 | reverse complement strand
CGCGATGCCGGCCGCCACCCCCGCGGCAGCCGCTCCGACCCTAGGCGAAGTCGTGGTCACCGCCAACCCGCTCGGCAGCGACCTGAATTCGCTGGTGCCGGCCGTCTCCACGCTGCAGGGCGACAACCTGGCCGTGCGCCAGAACAGCACGCTCGGTGAAACGCTGAACAGCCTGCCCGGCGTGTCGTCGACCTACTTCGGTCCGAACTCGAGCCGGCCGGTGATCCGCGGCCTCGACGGCGACCGCATCAAGGTGCTGCAGAACGGCGGCAGCAGCATCGACGCCGCCACGCTGTCCTACGACCACGCGGTGCCGCTGGACCCGCTGGTGGCCGAGCGCATCGAAGTCGTGCGCGGCCCCGCGGCGCTGATGTACGGCGGCAATGCGATCGGCGGCGTGGTCAACGTGATCGACAACCGCATCCCGAAGGCGCCGATCGAAGGCGTCACCGGCGCCACCGATCTGAGCGCCACCATCGACGGCGACGCGGCGCGCAATGCCAGCGGGCTGGTCGAGGCCGGCAACGGCAAGTTCGCGATCCACGCCGACGCGTTCGCCCGCAAGACCAGCGACCTGCGCATTCCCGGCTTCGCCCGCAGCGAGCGGCTGCGCAACAGCCAGCCGCTGGAGGAAGGCGAGACCGAGGTCCGCGGCCGGCTGCCCAACACCAACGCCGAGCAGCACGGCGGCGCGCTGGGCGGCTCCTACACCTGGGCCGACGGCTTCGTCGGCGCGAGCTACAGCGCCTATCGCAACGACTATGGCACGCCCGCCGAAGACGAGGTGCGGCTGAACATGAAGCAGGACCGCTTCGCGCTGGAAGGCGAGGCGCGCAACCTGTCCGGCACCACCGGCGGCTGGCTCGAATCGGTCAAGGGCAAGTTCGGCTATACCGACTACGAGCACAAGGAAATCGAGGGCGGCGAGACCGGCACGGTGTTCAAGAACAAGGGCTGGGATGCCCGCATCGAAGCGCAGCACGGCAACATCGGCCGCATGCGCGGCGTGATCGGCGCGCAGTTCGGCGCGACCCGCTTCTCCGCGCTGGGCGAGGAAGCCTTCGTGCCCAGCAGCGACACCGACAATGCCGCGCTGTTCGTATTCGAGGAAATGCCGCTGGATGCGGCCGGCAACCTGAAGCTGAACCTGGGCGGCCGCATCGACCATACCAGCGTCAAGGCCACCGCCGGCGGCAACGAACGCTTTGCCGACGCCAACCGCAGCTTCAACGCGGGCAGCGCCTCGGCCGGCCTGCTGTACAAGCTGGGCCCGGCCTGGTCGCTGACCTCCAACGTCGCCTACACCGAGCGCGCGCCGACCTTCTACGAGCTCTACGCCAACGGCCCGCACGTCGCCACCGGCGCCTGGGAGCAGGGCGATCCGAACGCCAACAAGGAACGCGCGACCTCGGTCGACCTGGGCCTGCGCTTCAAGCAGGGTGACCACAGCGCCGGCGTGTCCGGCTTCTACAGCCGCTTCTCCAACTATCTGGCGCTGTCCGCGACGGGCAACGCACGCAACGAGGAAGGCGAGCTGGTGGCGCCCGGCAGCGCGGACGCCCTGCCCGAGCTGCGCTACCTCGGCATCCCCGCGACGCTGTACGGCTTCGAGGCCGAAGGCAAGACCCGGCTGGCGCGCAAGCTGCTGACCGGCAGCGATACGCTGGACTTCGAGGCGCGTGCGGACTACGTGCGCGGCGAGAACCGCGAGACCGGCGAACCGCTGCCGCGGCTGGCGCCGCTGCGCCTGGGCGGCGCGCTGGTCTACGGCGCCGGGCCGTTCGGCGCGCGCATCGACCTGACCTGGGCCGCGAAGCAGACCCGCGTGCCGGTCAACGACACGCCCACCGACGCCTACACGATGCTGGGCGTCGCGCTGACCTACAAGATCAGGAGCGGCCGCACGCAAACCCTGCTCTATCTGCGCGGCGACAACCTGACCAACGAGGAGGCGCGCAATGCCACTTCGATCCTGCGCGACATCGCGCCGATGGCAGGCCGCAGCGTGCGGGTGGGCATGCGCACGACGTTCTAGCGGTGCGCGCCGGTGGCCGGGCACCGTTTCCCGGCTATCGGGGCGACGTTCCATCGCGGTGCAACAGGCACTCGACCGGGGCGCGCGGGGGCCGGCCGTGGCCTGGCCTGCCTGCTGCGGGTGCAGCGCCGCGCCGCGGGTCTATCCGTCTTGACACTGCAAGAGCGCGGTCCGGACAATGCCGCACACCTCAACCGACGGGAGTGCCCGATGCCATTCGTTCGTCGTACCCTGCGCGCCGCGGTGCTGGCCACAAGCCTGGCCTTCGGCGCCGCCGCCCTGCCCGCGCACGCGGCCAGCCTGACCATCGGCCTGTCCGGCGATATCACCTCGCTGGATCCGCACTATCACAACGTCACGCCCAACGCGAACGTCGCCGAGCACATGTTCGAGACGCTGATCGCCAAGGACGAGAAGATGCGCTTCAAGCCGGCGCTGGCGCTGAGCTGGCGCGCGGTCGACGAGACCACCTGGGAGGTCAAGCTGCGGCCCGGCGTGAAGTTCCACGACGGCAGCGAATTCACCGCGCAGGACGTCGTGTTCTCGCTGGCGCGGCCGGCCACCGTGAAGAACAGCCCCTCGCCGTACACGATCTACACCAAGGGCTTCAAGGACGTGGTGGCGGTCGACAAGCTGACCGTGCGCATCACCACCCACGGTCCCTATCCGCTGGTGCCCAACGATCTGTCGACCATCTACATGGTGTCGAAGCAGGCGGCGGGCAACGCCTCCAGCGACGACTTCAACAGCGGCAAGGCGATGGTCGGCACCGGGCCGTACAAGTTCGTCAGCTTCCGCAAGGGCGACCGCATCGAGCTGACGCGCAACGACGCCTACTGGGGCAACAAGCCGCAATGGGACACGGTGTCGCTGCGCATCCTGACCAACGACGCGCCGCGCGTGGCAGCGCTGCTGGCCGGCGACGTGCAGGTGATCGAGAACGTGCCGACCTCGGATATCCGCAAGCTGTCGGCCGATCCGGGCGTGTCCGTGTTCAAGGTGCCGACCTTCCGCATGATGTACCTGCACATGGACAGCGACCGCGAGGTGTCGCCCTTTGTCGCCGACAAGGCCGGCAAGCCGCTGCCCCGCAATCCGCTGAAGGACGCGCGCGTGCGCCAGGCGATCTCGAAGGCGATCTCGCGCCAGGCGATCGTCGACCGCGTGATGGAAGGCGCGGCCGAGCCGACCGGCCAGCTCGTCAACAGCTCGCTGTTCGGCCACGTGCCGGGCCTGAAGCCCGATGCCGCCGATCCGGCGGCGGCCAAGCGGCTGCTGGCCGAGGCCGGCTATCCCGACGGCTTCCAGCTGACGCTGCATACGCCGAACAACCGCTATGTCAATGACGAGCAGGTGGCACAGGCGATCGCTTCGATGCTGACCCGCATCGGCATCCAGACGCGCGTCGAGGCGATGCCGTCGGCGAGCTTCTTCACGCGCGCCAACAAGCTCGATTTCTCGTTCATGCTGGCCGGCTGGGGCGCCGACACCGGCGAGGCCGGCTCGTCGCTGAAGTCGCTGCTGGCGACCTACGATCCCGCCAAGGGCTGGGGCGCATCGAACCGGGGCCGCTACAGCAACCCGGCGCTGGACGCCAAGCTCAGCACCGCGCTGACGACGATCGACGACCGCGGGCGCGAGAAGCTGCTGCAGGAGGCCACCGAGATCGGCATCAAGGACTACGGCGTGATCCCGCTGTACTACCAGATCAATGTGTGGGCGGCGAAGAAGGGCCTGACCGTGATCCCGCGCCAGGACGAACGCACCTACGCGTTCAGCATTACTCGCTGACGGCCCGGGGCGACGCCGGCGCCGGGGTCCGGCTCGGCGCCGGGGTCGGAACGGAAGGCATCACCGACTCCGGCACCAGCGAGTAGATCGCCGCGCGGCAGGGCACGCCCCGCAGCACCAGCCGGTTGCGCGCGACGCATTCGAGCAGCGCGCCGGTCTTCTCGGCGACGCGGCGGCTCGCCAGATTCTGCTCGGCGGCGACGATCTCGATGCGGGTCAGATGCAGGCGATGAAAACCGAAGCAGGCCATCATCCAGGCGGCGCGGGTGGCAAGCCCCTCGCCCTGCCGGCTCTTGCGCACCCAATAGCCCAGGTTGGCCATGCGGTTCTCGGTCGAGATCTGGTTCAGCGCGACGCCGCCGAACAGCACGCGGCCGTCCTCCGAATAGATGCCGATGTCGTAGGAGAGGCCGGCCGCGAGATTGTCCGCGCAGGTATCGATCCACAACTGCGCGTCGCGCACGCTGTAGCGCAGGTGGGCCCAAGGCATCCATGGCGCGAGGCTGGCCATCGACTCCTGCACCGCGGCGGCCAACTGCTCGGCGTCGGCCTGTCGAAACGGGCGCAGCGAAAACCCGTCGCCACGCAGGATCGGCACGGTCCCCATCGCGTTCAATCCGAATTGCAAACCGTATCGCCGTCGACCGTCGCCGCGCCCGCCTTGACCAGGCCCGTCACGACCTGCTGCAGCACCTCGGGCAGCGGCGCGCCGTCCAGATAGCGCAGCCGCACGCGCTCGAGCAACGGTGCCTGCGCCATCCACTGCAGCAGCGCGTCGCGCGTCATTTGACGCTGCTCCAGCAGCTTGAACTTGACCAGCACCTTCAGCGCGTGCGCGGCGTTGCGGCGCGGGTCGGCACGCAGATAGTCGAGGCGGCCATTGGCGCGCTCCAGTGCCGCGCCGACATCGGAGAACGGACTGCCATGCCCGGGGATCACCAGCCGCACATCGAGCTCGGCGATCCGCCGCAGCACGGCTTCCTGTTCGGCGAAACCGCTGTCGCCGTCGAGCTCGGGAAAGATCACGCCGAAGCCATGCTGCCACAGCGCATCGCCGGAGATCAGGATGCGCTCGGCCGGCGCGAACAGCATCACCGCGTGCGGGTCGTGCCCGGGCGCTGCGATGACCTGCCAGTCGATGCCGCCCATCCGCATCGACTGGCCATCCTCCAACAGCGCATCGAAGGCGAAGCGATCGCACTGCTGGCCGGTGGCGCGGTAGGTCAGCGCATCGACGTCCCACTGCGCCACGGCACGCGCCTCGGCCGCGGGAATCCACGTGCGCGGCTGCCAACGCCGCTGCAGCAGCGCATTGCCGCCGCAGTGGTCCGAATGCAGATGGGTATTGATCAGCCGCTTCAGGGGCTTGCCGTCCAGCGCGGCCTCGACCAGGGCCAGGGTCTGCTCGGCGTGGCTGACATAGCCGCTGTCGACCAGCACGGTATCGTCCCCGTCGATCAGCAGCACGTTGTTGGCCGACAGCCAGCCGCGTTCGAACACGCGGATGCCGGCGGGCAGCCTCTGGCCTGCTGCGCCTGGCTCGCTTGCCGTGGATTGCGTCATGGCCGCCCTGCTTGCATCGTGTCGGACGCGTCGGACATATCGGACGGGCGGGACGTATCCGACGTGCCGGACATGTCGGACGCGGTGGCCGCGTCCGCTGCCGCGGCGCGTTGCGGCAGCGCCTGCCAGATGGCGCGCTTGTCGTCTTCGCTGCGGTTGGCCCAGCCCGCGATCTCGTCGATGGTACGGAAGCAGCCCTCGCAATAGCCGTGCTGGCCCATGCGGCAGACATCGCGGCACGGCGAGGCGACCGGCTTCGCATATTGGGCGGCAAGCGCGCGGCGGCGCAGGTCGGCGATCAATTTGGGGTCGGCTGACATGGGGACGAATGGCCTGGCTGATCGACGCAGTGTAGCGCCATTGGGCGGACGGCACAGCCTTACGGATTGGGCGCCCCGCGCTTCCCCGGATCAGCGGAATCAGCGGAATCAGCGGAATCAGCGGAATCAGCGGATCAGCCGGAACAGCGGATAAGCGGATCAGCCGGATCAGCGGATTAGCCGGATCAGCGGATCAGCCGAAGACTCCGAATCGGCGCCTGACCAGTACCGGACGTTGCTCGGGGGGCGCGGCGTCGACCATTGCAAGGTATTGGCGGCGCGCGTCCCTCCACGCCTGCCGGCTGCGCGCGTCGGCAGGCGAACGGGCGAACCAGTGCGACACCTGGTCGAGCAGGCCGGTTCGGGCCCGCTCACGGGCAGGCAGCGCCGCGACCGCCTGCCATAGTGCCTGGCGGCAGCTGTCGAAACCGCGCCAATCGACTGGCCGCGCGCCTTTGGGCCCCGACTCCATGTCGATCAGACTCGGCAGCAAGTCGCCGCGTTGCTGCGGCGACAACGCCGGCAGCAGCGCGATCGCATGCCGCACTGTGGTCAGATGAAAGTGCCGCTCGTACGATGGAGCGAACAGCGCGCGCGGCACGCACAGGTTGGCGATCATGCTCAGCGTGCTGGCAAAAGGCAACTTCTCGACTTGCCTCCATACGGCATCGACGAAGGCGGGGATCGCGTCCGCCGTCCACGCCGGCCGGGCGGACTTCGCCAGGCCGTCGTGCAATTGCAGCATGGTGTCGCCGATGCCGACCAGCGCCGAGACCGCCCTGGTGTCCAGGCCGGCCGCCGTACCCTCCAGTTGCGCCAATGCCTGGGTCAGGCCGACGACCCGCGGTTGCCAGACTTCGTCCAGACGGACGCCGTATTGATGGCACTGCGACGCCACGGCACCGAGCAGCGACGCCTGCAGCGCCGCATTCGGCAACGGCGGTTCCATCGCGGCCAGCCCCACGTCGATCCACAGCTCGGGCACCACGCGATTGCGCGACAGCGCGACGATCCACTCCGCCTGCTCGAGCTTCGGCAGGCACATCAGCGCACTGTCCAGCGCATCGCTGTATCGGCCGTAGTCCCGCGCCGTGCGGGCGCGGTACCACAACGTCAGAGGTCTCAACAGGCGATGGTGGACCGCCAGGTCCACCACCCGCTCGAACAGCTCCATCGTATGCGGTCCGGTGTACAGGTATGCCGGCAGGTTGGCCAGCATCGCCGCCTGCTGCTGCGGCGGCAACCGCTCGAGCCGGGGCAGCAGCATCGGCTCCCACTGCTGGGCATCGGCCAGGTACACCAGGCATCTCGCGATCTGGCCCACATCCACCTCCGTGTCGCCGTCTTGCGTTTTCGGCGGCGCCAGGGCGGCCCACATCGCGTTCCAGGCGGCGAGCCGCGCGGGCCGGGCCAGCAGCGCGAACAGCAGTGCGTCGATCGCGCGGCGGTCATGGGCTGGCAGGTTGGCCGCGTTCTCCAGCCATCCGCCTACCGCAAGGCGGGCCCTATCCTTGGCGCCCTGGTTCGGCAGCGCGGACAACGCCTGCAACAGCGCCTTGAGCAGAAGAGCGGCCGCCTGAGTCGGCCACGTGATCGCCGTTGCCACCAGGTGCTCCCATACCGCCACGCCAGTGCGGAACGACGTTTCGCCGCCTCGCTCCTCGGCCGGCCAGTCGTGTGTCAGCATGGCGGGCGACGAGATGCGAAGCAGGGCCGCGAGCGCATGCGCGCCGGCGGCCGGGTCGAGTTCGGCCAAGGGCAGGGCTTGCTGGGCCATCGGCACTGCCTTCGATGGTGGCAAACGGGACGGCTGCGCAACAAGGGCAACCAGCGCGACGAGCTCGTCGATGACACGGCGCCGCTCGGCCGCCGGTACCACCCGCGCGGCCAGCACCCAGCACGAGTCCGGCACCAGCAGCGCGCGCACGCGGTCGGCGATCGACAGCATCGGGCTCCTGCACAGCCGCAGGGCCGCGCCGACCCGATCGGCCAGTGGCAGACGCTCGAGCGCGCCGCAAAGCTGGTACGCCAGACGCTGTACCTCGCGTCTGTCGTCACGGTCGACACATGGCAACTGCGCCAGCCGGGAAGCCAGCACGCGCAGCGCTACCGCACCGCCGTCGCCGTCGGGAAACGCCTGCTCGATCCCGCCCAGCACGGTCTGCAGGGCGGCGCGACGCTGGCTGGCCGGCAGCACCGAAATGCGGCCGGCCGCCCGCTTCAATGCCTTGTCGCGCGTCGATCGATCCGGCGGAGCGGCGAACGGTGCGTCCGCCGTTTTCGGCGACAGATGGGCGAGCGCGCGGCGCAGCGCCGCCAGCGTCGTCCATGATTCCGCGTGCAGCAAGGGCACGCAGTGCGCCATCGGTTCTGCGAAGCGAGAGCAGACCTGCCGCAGGGCATGGCAGTCCTGCAAGCCGAGTCTCGCGCTGATCGCGTGCAGCAAGGGCAGCGGCAGCGCCTCGAACCGTGACAGCGTGCTGGCGTCGCGCCGATCGCGCATCGCGGCACGCTCGCGTCGGCATCGCGCTTCCTGTTGCATCGCGCGCGCGGACAACGCGAACATCCAGGACTCCATCTCGCGACAGTCACTCTTGGTCAGCGACCACCGCGTCCCGCCCTCCAGCCGGAACAGCGACCGTATGACATCGAGCAATCGGTCAAGCAAGCCGCCGGGCAAGCGGCGCGGCCGGCCCGATGCATCGAGCCGGATCGCCACAAAGGTGTCATCGTCCAGACGCTCGATGCGGACCGGCTCACCGCCGCGGAAACGGAAGACGCCGACGGTCTGTGCGCCGCCCGACGGCGGACGTCCCAGGCGGGACAGCGCGGCAATGCTGTCCGCATGGGCCGGCTCGTAGAGATACTTGGAGGATGCGGCATGGGGAAGCTCGTCAGTGCGCAAGGGGCACGCCATCAACCGGGTGCCGACGCGGCGATGGGACTCGGGTCGGCATCGGGATTCGGTGCATCGACGCCCGCGGGCGCCGCCTCTGGCGACAATGCCGCCTTGGCCAGGCCGCGCCACTGGGCGACGCAGGGCTGGTCCACGGCCGCGAGGCGATCGCACAGCGCCGCATAGTCCACCAGGCAATCGAGCCACATCGATCGCAGGCTGTCGTCCTTGGGAGCACGCGTGATCCAGGGTCCCGCGGCGGCCAGCATGCGCAAACGATGGCCCGCCGGCACGGCGCTGCGCAACATGTTCCACTGCGCCAGGCGGGTGGCATCGAAACCGGTGCTGACCGCTTCGATATGCGCGCTGGCCAGCTCGACCAGCAGCTCCCCACGCTGCGCGATCGGCACCTGGGCAGCGCTGCGCGAGGCCAGTTTTATCATATGAGCGAGGCTCGATCGGGACAGATAGTCGTAGAACATGGCGGCAGTGTTGCGCCGTGACCCCGCATTGCGATCGAGCAGGGCCTGGACGATCGCCATCCGCGTCGAGGCCCGCATCCGTTCGATCCAGTACCAGATTCGCCGCACGATCGCATCTGCCGCCGATACATCGTCCCCGCGTTTGCCCAGGCTTGCCGCCATGGCCGTGGTGTTGCCGAGCACGGCCATCGCGGTGGCGAATTCGTCCTGCCCCTGCACCGGCGCGCTGGCCTCCAGCTCGTCGGTCAACGTTCCGACGTGGCCGAGCCGCTCGCGCAGTGCGCCGCCGGCGCGAAGCTCCTGCTCGTAATGCCTGGCCATCAGCGTGGCCAGGCGGATGCGCGCGGGGGCCTCTTTCGCGCTTGTGCGGGGCTTCTCCAGCCGGCTCATCGCCAGCGTGGCGGCATTGGGCGAGCGGGCCTCGTCGCCCTGCATCACGTCATGCAGCGCGTCGAACAGCCTGGCCGGCTCCATTCGGCGGAGCAACGACTCGACCTGGCGCCGCTGCGCCCATGACAGCGAGCCGGCCAAGTACCACCACAACGCGGCTCCCGGGCTGTCGTGCTGCTTTGCCAGCCGCATGGATTCCTCCACCACGGCGGCCAGGCAACCGGGTTCGTCGCGCATGGCCTCCAACGGCAGCATCGTCAACAGCCGGGCCCGCAGCGCGGGCGCGAGGGGAGCGCCATGGCGATCGTCCAGGGGCGCTGGCCAGCCGGCCAGCGATGGCACGCACCACAGCATGTTGATCAGCTTGCCGGCAAGGCGAATGGCGTGCGCCTCATCGTCATGCCGGCCATTGCGCCAGTCGGACCATCTGGCGTGCCAATAGACGGCACGGTCCTCCAGCGGCAGACGGTGGATCAGCCCCGCGCCGAGGTCGACCCGCTGCGATGCCGACAGCGAAGCCGTCTCGATCCACGTGCGGAAGGCCGCGGTGCAGGCCACCGCCGCCGCCTCCGGCAATTCACGCAGGCTGCCACGCAGGCCGTGCACCACCGGTTCGAACATCGTCGCCGGCAGCGCACAGGCTTGCTGGAAGAGCGAGCGCCACCGCGCCTCGTCCTGCGCGGCATCGCCACTGGCGACCCATGCGGTGCCTATCGTTTCCAGCAGGATCGCCTTCGAGGCGGGGCAATCCGCGGCGTCGTCCTGCGCATCGACCAGCATGGCGTGCAGCACACCCGGGCTGGCGAGAGTGTGGCCTCGCTCGAACAGGGCACACAGCAGGTTCCGTCCCGCGCGCGCCCGATCCGACGCCGGCAGCCGCTCCACCACGGCAAACCAGTTTCCGCCAGTGCGGGTGAGCGCCGTAAACGCCAATCGCACATCCCGCGGCCTCGGACTGCCCAGCACCGCGCACAGCGCGGCGTATTGCAGCTCGTCCGGCAAGGCGAGGATCATGCCGAGGAGACGGTCGGCGATGGCATGACGGTCGGCATGGCAAACCGGATTGAGGGCCGTGGCGATCGCGGCAAGCACGCCGGCGCGCGCACCGGGATGGTCCAGACGCTCCGCGGCATCGAGCAACGCCGCGCAGGCGGCCGGCTGCTGCCCATTCAGCAGGACACGCACGCGCGCGGCAAGCGCGGCGAGAACGGAGGCCCGGTCGGCCATCGGCACCGGCCAGCAGGGGTCGTGTCGCCGATGCCAGCCGGCCATATCGTCGATGACGGCGAGCATGGCAGACAACGACGCGGCATTCGATGCCCCTTGCATGGCCCGCGCGACCAGCGTCTGGCTGACGATGGCGCGCTTCGCGTCGCTGCTGACCATGGCGAGCGCCAGCACGTCTTCCGGCTGCAGGAATCGGCATACCTGACGCCACAGGGCCGATGGAACGTGCGTTGGGACGTGCATTGTCACGGGCGGGCAGTGGGCACTGGGGGCCGGTTCGGCTCGCCCACCCGCCGCGGTACGATCCGTCGCGGCGGACCCCTGTGGCTGCCGGGACCACCACCCCCGCTCGATCCGTTGCCGCTGCTTGACGAGGCTGCGGGCGTCGCGCGCACCGATGGCCCAGCTACGGCCGCCCGCGAGGCCAAACAGACTGCGAAGCCAATCGATCAGCCGCTGCCAGGGCGATCGGGGCTCGGCGGCGTGCACGCGTTCGGCACGCACCGGCTTCCCTTTGAGCCAGACGATATTGACGGGGTATGCGCGGCGAAAGACGGGCTGCAGGCGTTCGACGTCTTCGAGGCGCGGCGGCGGCGGGCCGTGGTAGATGTAGTGGAACGATTCGGGCATGGCGTTCCGGCGAGGCCGGTGAGCATGACGTGGGGAGGCGAGCCTGACCCGGTATTGTTCCCACGTGGTGCCTCGCCGCTTGTCAAAAGCGCGGCAAACGCAAGCCTTTCAAGCAACGTAACGCCATGGCGCGCCGTGTCGCCGATGCCCCCGATGGCCCCCGAATATCCCTGAATACCCCGATGGCCTCACGATGGCCCCGACGGCCCGTTCAGGACCTCGGCGCCGGCGCCGAATCCTTACGCGCCGCCCGCGCGTTCCCGCTTGGCGGCGACCTTGTCGTTGAAGCGCGCCGCGTCGATCAGATGGCGCTCGTGCACGCCTTCGGAGATCTTGTCCTCGCCATCCCAGGCGGACAGCTCGAATCGCAGCTTGCGGCCCTCGATCGCCGTCAGCACGCCCTTGACCGTGACCGTCATGCCGGCCGGCGTCGGCGCCAGATGCGTGAAGCTGACCAGCGTGCCGAGCGATTGCTCGCGCGGCCAGTCCAGGTACTCGCGCAGCATCTGCAGGCAGGCGCATTCCATGATGCCGACCATGTAGCCGGTGGCCAGCACATCGGGCATCTCGGGACAACCCGGCACGTCGTCGTAGAGATTGGGCACGGTCGCCTTGCGTGGCACCGTATAGCGCCAGGTGAAGGCCAGGCCGGGCTTCAGATCGGGGCTCATGCCGCGCCCTCCTGGGCCACGTCGGCCACTTCCGCGCCGGTGATCGCCTGCAGCTGCTGCGGGGTCAGGTTGAACACCGCGTGCGGATGGCCGGCGGCCGCCCACAGGCTGTCATGGCGGAACAGGTCGCGATCGAGCAGCATCACCGGCGCGACCGCATGGCCGATCGGGCAGACGCCGCCGATGGCATAGCCGGTCTTCTCGCGAACGAAACGGGCATCGGCCTTGCCCAGCGCGCCGACGCGCGCGGCGACCTTGGCCTCGTCGACGCGATTGCTGCCGCTGGCGATCACCACCACCGGCGCATCGTCGTCGAGCCGCCGAAAGACGATCGACTTGGCGATGTCGGCGACGGAGCAGCCCAGGCCGGCGGCGGCCTCGGCCGAGGTCTTGCCGGTCGACGGCAGCATCACGATCGGCTTGTCATGGCCCAGTTCGGCGAGCAGGCGCGCCACGCGCTGGGCGGATTCGGGCAACGCGGCCTCGGTGGCGGTGCCTGCGGACAACGACAAGGGTTGGGCGAGGTTCTGCATCGGGCTTCGGTCTCCGCGCGTTCCTGTTTTTGGTTGGATAGGTCGGACAGGCTCAGGCTCAAGCTCAGGCTCAGGCTCAGGCTCAGGCCCAGGCCCGGGCTCAGACTCAAGCTCAGACTCAAGCTCAGGCCCAGGCCCAGGCCCAGGCCCAAGCCCAGGCCCAGGCCCAGGCCCAGGCTCAGAATCAAACGCAGGCCGCGGCGTTCCCCTCGGCCTTGTCGGCGGCCCATTTGGTCAACAGCGCGCGGCCCACCCGCGAGTTGTTGGCGCGGCCGATCGCCTGCGAGATGAAGTCGCCGGCGCGCACCACCTGCTCCAGGTCGATGCCGGTGCGCACGCCCATGCCGTGCAGCATGTACAGCACGTCCTCGGTCGCCACATTGCCGGTTGCGCCCTTGGCATAGGGGCAACCGCCCAGGCCAGCCACCGAGGCGTGGAAGATCTGGATGCCGACGTCGAGGCTGGCGAGGATGTTCGACAGCGCCTGGCCATAGGTATCGTGGAAATGGCCGGACAGGCGGTCCAGCGCGAACTCGCCGGCGGCGGCGCGCATCACCTCCTGCACGCGGGCCGGCGTGCCGACGCCGATGGTATCGGCGATGTCGATCTCGTCGCAGCCCAGGTCGCGCATCCGGCGTACCACGTCGACCACCGCCGCGACCGGCACCTCGCCCTGATAGGGACAGCCCAGCGAGCACGAAATGCTGCCGCGCAAGCGGATGCCCTTCTCCCTGGCCGCGGCCGCCACCGGCTCGAAACGCGCGATCGACTCGGCGATCGAGCAGTTGATGTTCTTCTGCGAGAAGGCCTCGCTGGCCGCGCCGAAGATCACCACTTCATCGGCGCCGGCCGCCACCGCGCCCTCGAAGCCTTTCATGTTCGGCGTCAGCACCGAATACAGCGTGCCGGGCCGGCGCTGGATGCGCGCCATCACGTCGGCGCCGTCGGCCATTTGCGGCACCCACTTGGGCGACACGAAGGAGGCCGCCTCGATATTGACGAAGCCCGCCTCGGTCAGCCGGTCGATCAGCGCGACCTTGGTGTCGGCCGGCACCATCGCCTTCTCGTTCTGCAGGCCGTCGCGCGGCCCGACCTCGACGATCTTCACGTAGTTGGGTTGGTTCATCGCTGCTCCTCGTCTGGTGGTGGCCGCCGCTCGCGGCGGCGGTCCGGTTTTTCGTGGCGCGGGTCAGTAGCCGCGCTGCAGATCGACCACGCCGGCGATGGGCCGGCCGTCCCGCAGCGCGCGGATCTTGTCGGCGATCTGCGCGATGCTGTCCTCGCGCAGCGTCAGCGCCGAGATATGCGGCGTGATGGTGATGCGCGGCTCGCCCCAGAACGGATGTTCGGGCGGCAGCGGCTCGGTGCGGAACACGTCCAGCGTCGCGCCGGCGATCTGGCCCTGCTGCACCGCTGCCAGCAGATCCTCTTCGACCAGGTGCGGGCCGCGCGCGACGTTGATCAGATAGGCGCCCTTGGCCAGCCGGTTCAGCAGCGCCGCGTCGATGATGTTCTCGGTTTCCGGCGTCAGCGGCAGCACGTTGACCAGCACGCGCAGCCCGTCGAGGAAGGTGGCCTGCCCTGCCTCGCCGGCATGGCACTGCACGCCCTCGACGGTCTTCGGCGAGCGGCTCCAGCCGCGCACCGGAAAGCCGAACGCAGCCAGCGTGCGGGCGATATGCGCGCCCAGCGTGCCGACGCCCATCACGCCGATGGTGAAGTCGGCGCGGCGATTCGGCTTGAGGAATTTCCAGGTGCCCGCCTGCTGCTGCGCCGCATAGTCGTCGAGCCGGCGGAAATAGCGCAGCACCGCGTGGGTCACGTACTCGGCCATCTGCGCGCCCATGCCGGCATCGTCGAGCCGCACGATCGGCACGCCGGCCGGCAGCGCGTCCGGGTCGGTGTCGCGCAGCCGCAGGATGCCGTCCACGCCGGCGCCCAGGTTGAACACGGCCTTCAGGTCGCGGCGTCCCTTCAGCATCTCGAGCGGCGGGCGCCAGACCACCGCATAGTCGACCGGCTGTCCCTGGCTCTCTTCCCAGGTGACGCACTGCGCCTCGGGCAGGGCCTGTGCAAACCCCTCGATCCACGGCGCATAGCGGCCATCGGGCACGTACAACTGCAGCTTCATCGCTTCTCCACGTCTTTGGTCTTGTCCCGGCGTATTGTCTCAGACTCCGTCATTCTCCAGCCGGCGCCGGCAGAGCCGGGACGGGATCGCCTACCATTCCGGTTCCATCCAGTGCTCGATACGCTGGCGCGCCATGTGGTGTTCGACTGACAGGCCTCGCACCCGGGCGAGGAAGGCCGACTTCGCCTTTTCCCATGCCCGGGCCTCGGCGCGGTCCGCTGGCCGGCCGGCGAACCATAGCGCGAGGCGTTCCGCGGCCACCGCAAACTCCCTGTCCGGCAACGCGACGGTCTTGAGGTGGATCTGCATGCGCGCACTGCCAAAGTGGGCGCCGAGGTTGGACTGGCCATCGAGCATGTATTCGGCCTTCGCCAGCCCCACCAGCAGATTGGCGCGGCCCGGCATGTCGTCCGATATTGCCTGCGCGGCACGAAGCAGCGTCCTGCCGGCCCAGAATTGCGGCGTGCGGCGTATCTCGTTCGGCTGCAACGGCTCCTTCAGCATGATCAGCGCATCCAGCATGGCGCGACGGTCGGCGGGCGGCAGCGCATCCGCAAGCGCCCAGGTCGCCTCGAACAACGCGTCGATGCGACCGGCGCGTGCAATGTCGGGCTGCTCGTTCGCCACCAGAATGATGCTGTTGATCAGCTGCGCCAACCGCGGCAGAGCGGCGCCGCCGCGATCATGGCGGCACGTGGCCTGTACCAGCGGCAGCAACGCCTCTGCCAGCGCCAGCGCAGGCTCCACCTGCTGGCTGACGATCTGCGTATCGGCCCATGCGGCCACCGCCATCGCCACCCGCTCGCCGGCGTCTCCCGTCGCACCGTCGCCATCCCGGACGATACGCTCCACGAGCCGGGCCAGGTCCGGTTGCAGCGCAAGCAGATCCGACAGGCTCCACTGCGGCGCCGCATCCCGATGACCACGGTACTCGAGCCATTGCACCAGCGCCTCGCAATGGCGCGGCCATTCGAGATGCTTCCGGATGGCCGCGGCGGTCTCGGCCTTCGGCCGCCACTGGCATCGCAGCAGCGGGAAAACGGGCCCACCGCTCTCCATCAGCTTCATCGCGGCCTGGTGAAGCTCGGGCTTCAATGCCTTGACGTCGAGCTGGCCGAAGAAGAACCGCCTCATCTCGACGAACTGGACCAGGGCGAGCAGCATATCGGCGCGTTGATTCGGCGAGGCCTTGCGATCGTCCATGCAGAAGTTCACCACGCGCTGCCAGCCCTCCTGCGCCGGCACCCACGCGAGCTCACGCGCGGCCTGGGGGCCCAGGTGGCCAAGTTGCCCGGTTTCGATACGGTCCCACACCGCCGACCAGCGTTTGGCCAACCCTTCCGTCGATTTCATGTGCGCCAGCCGGGCAAGGAGCCTGACCTGCTGTTCGCAGGTCAGCTTCACGCTGGCTTGCCAGGCATCGAGCAACGCCACCGCCTTCGCCCATTCGACACTGTCGGCCTCGAGACGCTCGAGGCTTCTGGAGAGGGCATACGCGAGTTCGACGGCTTCCGTGGCGGGCAATGCCGGCAACTGCTGACGCAGCGCATGCCAGCGATCCAGCGCGGCCGCGAGCAGCTCGCGATCGTCGTTCCCGCCAGGCCTTGCGATCTTCTTCAGGCATGTGGCCAGCGCAAACAGTTGCCGCCCCGCCAGAGCGGGCCGGGCAAGCAGGTCGCCCCTGGCATCGGCAAGCAGCTCGTCCCAGCGGCTGACGGCCGGCTCGGCGGTGCCGGGCTGGTGCAGAAAGGCCTCGGTGATGGCGACGAGCCGCTCCCGCTGTTCCTGGGGCGTCTGCGAGCGGATCAGCGCGGCGTAGGCTGCCTTGTCGGGCAAGAGCACGGCGGCCGCCTTTTCGCGCTGCTCCTTGGGCAGCGACATCAGCAGCGCGGCGCGTACGCGCAGGCCGGTGCGGCCCTCCAGGCCCGCGGCCTGCCGGCACAGATAGTCCAATGCCGCGCCGTGCCGCCCCCCTTCCAGCATCGGGATGCGCTCGGCAAGCGCGACGACGAGCGCCTCCTTCTGTCCTGGCATCAGCCTGTCCGCTCGGGTGGGATCGGCCTGCTGCCCGGTGTCCAGACCGTAGTCCGCCGCAACCTTCTGCAGGCCCTCCAGCGTGCGCAGGCCGCGCGCGCGGGCCAGGGCACCCTGCAGAGCGAGCTCGCCGTGCATCGCGTACTGCATGCGCTTCGAGGTCAGTCCGATCGCGGCACGATCGCGGCTATTGAGGCAACCGAGCACGACTGTCCAGGCCGCCTCGGCGCAAGCAAGCGCCGGCAGGTCCGTTGGTGGCCGCGGCGATTGCGTCGATTGCGTCGATTGCGTCGATTGCGGCGGCGCGGACGTCGTGAAGGATCGCAGATGCCGTTGCCTGTCCTGCGCCCAGCGCTGTCCGATCACGTCGTTGCTGTCGCGCTTGTTCAGATACCACGACGCGCCGCCCTCGGCCTTGAACAGGGTCTTCAACCAGTACAGCAGCGCATGAAGGGGACCGGGTGACGTGGCATGCTTGACGAGCCGCTCGGCTCGCATGCCGCGGTCGTCCATCCTGATGGAGACGGCATAGCCGTCGAAGCGGAACACGCCGAAATCGTGTTCGGGGGATCGGGTGGCGGAGGTGGCGGCCGCGGTGGGGGCGGCCGCGTTGCATGGCGGCGGTGCGCAGGCGTCGAGGGTGTATCGGGGCATGGGAAACTCAGGATGTGCGATTGAGGATTTCCTCGTGCCGCGAAGCCATGCGGTCCGGTGCCGACCTGCCGATGGCGCCCGCCCCGGGGAACCCGGGAGAGCGCCGATGCCGTGGGCTCGATGTCAGGCGGGGCACCCGGGCACCGGCCTCGCGAAGACAAGGCATCGGGCCATTGTCAACGCGACGCCGCAGCCGGCTTGCGGGAAGGCATGCGAATCTTGCATTTCGCAACGCAAGTACCGCTCGCCCTGCCCGCGAAGCTTCAACCCGCCTTGGCCTCGAAGCCGAGCAACTGCTCGCCCTCCCCGACCTGGTCGCCCACGCCATACAGCACTTCGCCGACGACGCCGTCGGCCGGCGCGCTGATGGTGTGCTCCATCTTCATCGCCTCCATCACCAGCAGCGGCGTGCCGCGCGTGACGGTGGCGCCCGCCTCGACCATCACGGCGATCACCTTGCCCGGCATCGGCGCGGTCAGCTTGCCGCCCTCGCCTTCGGCATCGCCCGCGTGCGCCAGCGGGTCCTTCCATTCCAGCGCGACGTGGCGTCCGCCGGCGAACACATGGAAGACATCGCCGTCGCGATGCACCTGACCGTGCGCGCGGCGCGTGCCGAGATCGACCTGGACGTCGTCGGCGACGCAATGCGTGCGGAACGGCGCGGCCTGGTCGGCATAGAACAGCGTGCTGCCCTGCGCATCGGCCTGCAGCGTGACTTCCAGCGTGTCCGCGCCATGCGCGAAGCGCAGCACCCGCTGCGCGCCCGCGTTCAGCCGCCACGGGCCGGCATGGGTCCATGGCGAATGTGGATCCGCGGCATCGATGCGGCGCTCGCGCGCCTCGGCATCGAGCAGCGCGGCCACCGCCAGCGCGATCAGCTCCATGCCGACCGGCGCCGGCGGCGCGAACAGCGTGGCCTCATGGCGCGCGATCAGGCCGGTGTCGAGGTCCGCCCTGGCGAACGGCTCCGAGGCCACCAGCCGCTGCAGGAAGGCGATATTGGTCGACAGGCCGACCACGTGATAGGCGGCGAGCGCCTGCCGCATGCGCGCCAGCGCCTCGTCGCGATCCTTGCCCCAGACGATCAGCTTGGCAATCATCGGGTCGTAATACGGGCTGATCGCATCCCCCTCGCGCACGCCCGAATCGATCCGCACGCCGGCGGGGCCGTGCACGTCTTCGCCCCGCATGAACTGCACCGCGGGCGGCGTGCGCAGGTAGCGCAGCGTGCCGGTCGACGGCAGGAACTGCTTGTCGGGATTCTCGGCGTAGACGCGCGCCTCGAGCGCATGGCCGTCGATGCGCAGCTGCTCCTGCGACAGCGGCAGCGGCTCGCCGGCGGCCACGCGCAGTTGCCATTCGACCAGGTCCTGGCCGGTGATCATCTCGGTCACCGGGTGCTCGACCTGCAGCCGGGTGTTCATCTCCATGAAGTAGAACGAGCCGTCCTGATTGGCGATGAATTCGACCGTTCCGGCACCGACGTAGCCCACCGCCTTGGCCGCCGCGACCGCCGCCTCGCCCATCGCGCGGCGGCGCTCCGCGGTCATGCCGGGCGCCGGCGCTTCCTCCAGCACCTTCTGATGGCGCCGCTGCACCGAGCAGTCGCGCTCGAACAGGTAGACGCAGTTGCCCTGCGTGTCGGCGAACACCTGGATCTCGATATGGCGCGGCCGCGTCAGGTATTTTTCGACCAGCACCTTGTCGTCGCCGAAGCTGGCGCTGGCCTCGCGCTTGACCGAGGCCAGCGCGGCGTCGAAGCCGGCGGCGTCCTCGACCACCCGCATGCCCTTGCCGCCGCCGCCCGCGCTCGCCTTGAGCAGCACCGGATAGCCGATGCGGTCCGCCTCGCGGCGCAGCAGCGCCGGGTCCTGGTCCTCGCCGTGATAGCCCGGCACCAGCGGCACCGCGGCGCGTTCCATCAACTGCTTGGCCGCGCTCTTGCTGCCCATCGCGCGGATCGCCGATGCCGGCGGCCCAATGAACACCAGCCCGGCCGCGGCGCAGGCCTCGGCGAAACCCTCGTTCTCCGACAGGAAGCCGTAGCCGGGGTGGATCGCCTGCGCGCCGGTCGCGCGCGCCATCTCGATGATGTGGTCGCCGCGCAGATAGCTGTCGCGCGCCGCGGCGCCGCCGATATGCACGGCCTCGTCGCAGTAGGCGACATGGCGCGCCTGCGCGTCCGCGTCGGAATAGACCGCGACGGTGCGGATGCCCAGGCGCCGGCAGGTAGCGGCGACACGGCAGGCGATTTCGCCGCGGTTGGCGATCAGGATCTTGGTGAACATGGCTCCTCCTTGTTGATGGGGAACGGCGACCGGCTGGCTGCTGGTGTCCGCGCCGCGCGCAACGCCCCGTCGTCCCCGCGCATGCGGGAACCCGGCGGCTTGCGCAAGTCGCCGGGGCCCCGCTTTCGCGGGAATGCGGGGTGGACCGCAGGCACGGACACCTTCGTCATCCGGCGTGTCCTTCCGCGCGGATGCCGAGCCGGCCCAGCAGCGCGCGATCGCGCTCGGCCTGCGGGTTGCCGGTGGTCAGCAGCTTGTCGCCGTAGAAAATCGAATTGGCGCCGGCCAGGAAGCACAGCGCCTGCAACGCTTCGTCCATGGCCTCGCGGCCGGCGGACAGGCGCACCATCGCGCGCGGCATCGTGATGCGCGCGACCGCGATGGTGCGGACGAACTCGAACGGGTCCAGCGGCGCGGTGCCGGCCAGCGGCGTGCCCTCGACCTGGACCAGATTGTTGATGGGCACCGACTCCGGATACGGGTCCATATTGGCCAGCTGCGCGATCAGGCCGGCGCGCGCCTCGCGCGTCTCGCCCATGCCGACGATGCCGCCGCAGCAGACGTTGATGCCGGCGTCGCGCACATGGCCGATGGTGTCCAGCCGGTCCTGGTAGGTCCGCGTGCTGATGATCTCACCATAGAACTCCGGCGAGGTATCCAGATTGTGGTTGTAGTAATCGAGGCCGGCGTCCTTCAGGCGCTGCGCCTGCTCGGCGCGCAGCATGCCGAGCGTGACGCAGGTCTCCAGCCCCATGGCCTTGACCTCGCGCACCATGTCGATCACGGGTTCGAGATGGCGGTCCTTCGGGCTGCGCCAGGCGGCGCCCATGCAGAAGCGCGTGGCGCCGTTGGCCTTGGCGGTGCGCGCGGCCTCGAGCACGTCTTCGAGCGCCATCAGCTTGCCGGCCTTGACGCCGGCATCGTGGTGCGCGCTCTGCGGGCAATAGCCGCAATCCTCCTCGCAGCCCCCGGTCTTGATCGACAGCAGCGTCGACAGCTGCACGGTATTGGCGTCGAAGTGCTCGCGATGGACCTGCTGCGCGCGGAACAGCAGGTCGTTGAACGGCAGCGCGAACAGCGCGGCGACCGCGTCGACGGTCCAGCGGGCGTTGTTGCCGTTGGCATCGTCGGTGCCGGCCTGAGTGGCTTGAGTGGCTTGAGCGGCCTGCTGGCGCGCGCTCTGGCGCAGCGAATCGGCGGAAATGGTGGCGATGGTAGTCATGTCGGGTCGAATTCTGTGGTCAGGCGGCGCGCTCGATGGGCGCGTCGCCGGGATGTCGGGTGGGGTCGAGCAGCGCGGCCAGGTCGAGGCAGCGCGCGGCCTGGTCGGCAGGCAGTTGCCAGGGCAGCGTGCCGAGGCAAGGCGTGCCGATCGCGTCGAAGGCACCGCGCAGCGTGGCGATGTTCTCGTCGGCCAGCAGCATGTCGGGGTCGATCCGGTTGGCGATCCAGCCGGCCAGGCGCAGCCCGCGCGCGCGTACCGCCTCGGCGGTCAGCAGCGCATGGCTCAGGCACCCCAGCCGGATGCCGACCACCAGGATCACCGGCAGGCCGAGCCGGACCGCGAGATCGGCGGTGTCCCAGCCGTTCGGGCCGCCGGCCAGCGGCACGCGAAAGCCGCCGACGCCTTCGACCACCACCGCGTCGGCCTGCGCGCGCAGCGCCGCAAACGCCGACAGGATCGGCTCGGCTTCAA
>NZ_JCBAJO010000064.1:0-21725 GCF_059772245.1 Cupriavidus sp. R6-3 | reverse complement strand
GCGCTGGCCCGGGCCGCGGCCGGCATGCCGCCGCAGTTTCCGGCCGATGCCGGCGGCTGGCTGGCGTTGGCGGCGATCGCGCTGCTGTCGACGGTGCTGGCCATCCTGACCTTCTTCGCCGGCCTGCAGCGGCTCGGCGCGGCGCAGGCCTCGATGCTGTCCACGCTCGAACCGGTGGTCACGGTGCTGCTGGCCGCGCTGCTGCTGGGCGAGCAGACCGGCCTGGCCCAGGCCGTCGGCGGCGGCCTGATCCTGGCCGGCGTGCTGTGGCTGACGCGCAAGGGCACGGCGCCAGCGCCTGTACAACAAAATTGAACGGCTTGCTGAAATCCTTGGCGTGGAACGGGTGGAACGCGTCGGTAGAATGCGCCCTTTCCCGTACTTCCCTGAGGAATCCGCATGAAATCGCTCGACCAGGCCGCCATCGCCCAACTGTTCACCGAGGCCCGTACGCATAGCGCCTGGCAGGACCGGCAGATCGACGATGCCGTGCTGCATCAGCTGTACGAGGCGATGAAGTTCGGCCCGACCGCGGCCAACAGCTCGCCGGCCCGCATCGTGTTCGTCAAGACCGCGGCGCAGAAGGCGAAGCTGGTCGAATGCGTGTCGCCGGGCAATGTCGACAAGACCCGTTCGGCCCCGGTGACCGCGATCGTCGCCTTCGATACCGCCTTCCACGAGCAGCTGCCCAGGCTGTTCCCGCACGCCGATGCCCGTTCCTGGTATGTCGGCCAGCCGGAGAAGATCGCCCGCGACGCGCTGGTCAACAGCTCGCTGCAAGGTGCCTATCTGATCCTGGCGGCGCGCGCGCTCGGCCTCGACTGCGGGCCGATGGGCGGCTTCGACCCCGCCAAGGTCAATGCGGCGTTCTTCCCCGACGGCAAATGGTCGGTCAACTTCCTGATCAACCTCGGCTATGGCGACGCCGACAAGCTGTTCCCGCGCAACCCGCGCCTGAGCTTCGACGAGGCCTGCCGGATCGTCTGATCGGGTGAAAGGATGACCGGTGACCGGACCGGTTGACCGGTTGACCGGGTGACCGGGTGACCGGGTGACCGGGTGACCGGGTGACCGGTCGACGGATGATCAGGTCACCGCGCTGGCTGCTCGCGTGGTCACAGGCGCGGCGGCAGCGTCTTGTCCGGGTACTCGCACAGCGTCTCGATCGCGCAATGCCAGCATTCGGGCTTGCGCGCCTTGCAGACGTAGCGGCCGTGCAGGATCAGCCAGTGGTGCGCGTCGTGCAGGAACTCGTCGGGCACGACCTCCAGCAGCTTCATCTCGACGGCCTGCACGGTCTTGCCGGGCGCCAGTCCGGTGCGGTTGCTGACGCGGAAGATGTGCGTGTCGACCGCGACGGTCGGATGGCCGAAGGCGGTGTTCAGCACCACGTTGGCGGTCTTGCGGCCGACGCCCGGCAGCGCTTCCAGCGCCTCGCGATCGGCCGGCACCTTGCCGCCGTAGCGCTCCGCGAGGATCCGGCAGGTCTCCATCACGTGCTTCGCCTTGGTCTTGTACAGGCCGATGGTCTTGATGTATTCGATCAGCCCCGACTCGCCCAGGGCCAGGATCTTCTGCGGCGTGTTGGCGATCGCGAACAGCCTGCGGGTGGCCTTGTTGACGCCGACATCGGTGGCCTGCGCCGACAGCAGCACGGCGATCAGCAGTTCGAACGGCGAGCTGTACTCGAGTTCGGTGGTGGGCGACGGGTTGGTTTCTCTGAGCGTTTCAAACAGCGCGCGGCACTTGGCGGCGTTCATTGTGGTCGCTTGGTGTCGGAGGGGACAGGATGGTCGGGATGTTCCGGCCCGGCGGCTGGCGCCGGCTCGGGGCGGTCAACCGGATCGGCCGGTGCGGCGTTGAGCGGCTGGGCGGCCTGCCGCTTCTGGCGCGCCCGTTCGATCGCCGCCTGGATGATGGCCTTCTTGCGCTCCTGCGCCTGGCGCTCGGCCTCGGACGCCGCCGCTTCCTGGCGCAGCGCTTCGAGCTTGGCGGCGGCCTTGGCCGCCAGGCGCGCTTCGTTCTCCTCGCGCTCGCGCACCAGCCGCTGCTTGCGCGACAGGTAGCGGGCACGGGCGGCGTCGGCCTGCGGCTGCGACCAGGCGTCCCAGCCGGTGCGCTCGCCGGTGACCGGGATCATCGCGATGCAGTCGACCGGGCAGGGCGCCACGCACAGGTCGCAGCCGGTGCACCAGTCCGGCAGCACGGTGTGCATCTGCTTGGCGGCGCCGACGATCGCGTCGACCGGGCAGGCCTGAATGCACAGCGTGCAGCCGATGCACAGCGTCTCGTCGATCCGCGCGACCGCGCGCGGCTGTTCGGTGCCATGACTCGGATCGAGCGGCAACGGCGCGACACCGAGCTCGGCCGCCAGCCGCCGGATACCTTCGGCACCGCCGGGCGGGCAGCGATTGCAGTCGGCCTCCCCGCGCGCCATGGCCTCGGCATAAGGACGGCATCCCTGAAAGCCGCACTTGGTGCATTGCGTCTGGGGCAGCAGGGCTTCCAGGCGGTCGGCGCGGGCCGCCAGACCGACGTCCAGGGAAGCAGCGGCGGGGGAAGCGGAAGCGGTATCGGCGGCGGAAGCGGTCACGAAAGCAGGGGAACGATGCGGGGTAACACAAGGTGCAGCCGTACGGTGCGGCTGACGCGGCAAGGATTATCCCCGATTTCGCCGCGCCGCAGAAACCATGAAGATGCGCCCTTTGCCATGGCGCCGAAGCTGATCAACCCGGAGCGCCCGCGCCAGTGGCGCAGGTGCGCCATGCCATCATCCACAAAATCGAGCCGACCACGCATGTCGAACGCCACCAAGACGAAACGCGATCCCGAAGGAACCCGTCGTCGCATCATGGATGCGGCCACCGAGGAGTTCGCCAAGGGCGGCCTGGCCGGCGCACGCGTCGACCAGATTGCCCGCCGCGCCGAGACCAACGAGCGCATGCTGTATTACTACTACGGGAGCAAGGAGGGCCTGTTTCTCGCGGTGCTCGAACGCCAGTATGCGCAGTTCCGCGCCGCGGAGGAGCGCCTGCAGATCGGCGACGAGGACCCGGTCGCCGCGGTCCGCAAGCTGGCCCGCTTCGTCTGGGACTGGTACTACCAGCATCCCGAGTTCATCCGCCTGGTCAACAGCGAGAACCTGCACGAGGCGCGGCACCTGAAGAAATCCACGCAGCTGCACGACCTCGTCAATCCGGTGGTCGACGTGCTGGCCGAGATCGTTCGCCGCGGCCAGCGGCAGGGCGTGTTCCGCGACGGCGTCGATGTGCCGCAGCTCTATCTGACGATCTCGGCGCTCGGCTATTACGTGCTGTCGAACCGCTACACCATCAGCGCGGTGATCGGCCGCGACGTGGCCTCGCAGGACGAGCACGAGCGCTTCGCGCAGCTGCATACGGACATGCTGCTGGCGTATCTGGCGCGGCGCTAGGGGCCGGGAAAGGGCAAGGAAAACGGGACCGCGTTGCGGTCCCGTTTCTCATTGGCGATCGGCTGGTGAGCTGTTGATGATCTGTCTTCGCCTCGGTCGGCCGAGTCGGGCTCGGTCGGCTGGGTCGGGCTCGGTCGGCTCGGCCCGGCTCAGTTCGGCTCAGCTCGGCCCGGCTCAGTTCGGCTCAGCGGTACTTGCGAATGAAATCGCGCAGTTCCGGGTAGATCGTTTCGCGCCAGCGCCGGCCGGAGAAGATGCCGTAGTGCCCGCACCTGGGCGCGGTCAGATGTTGCTTGCGGGTCTTCGGAATGCCCGCGCACAGGTCGTGCGCGGCGGCGGTCTGGCCCGCGCCAGAGATGTCGTCGAGCTCGCCTTCGATCGTCATCAGCGCGGTGTGCTTGATGTCCTGCGGCCGCACCGGCTCGCCCTGGATTTCCCAGGTGCCGTTGGCCAGCCGGAACTCCTGGAAGACTTCGCGGATGGTGTCGAGGTAGTACTCGGCCGCCATGTCCAGCACGGCGTTGTATTCGTCGTAGAAGCGCACATGCGCCTCGGCATCGTCGGCATCGCCCTCGATCAGGCTGAGGTAGTAGTCGTAATGCGAGGACAGATGGCGGTCGGGGTTCATCGCGACGAAGCCGGCATGCTGCAGGAAGCCGGGATAGACGCGCCGGCCGTGGCCGGGATAGTTGGCCGGCACGGTGTAGATGACATTGTTCTCGAACCACTCGTACGACTTGTTGGTCGCCAGCGAATTGACCGCGGTCGGGCTTTTGCGCGCGTCGATCGGACCGCCCATCATCGTCATCGTCTTGGGCGTCTTCTCGCCGGCGGAGGCCATCAGCGAGATCGCGGCCAGCACCGGCACGGTCGGCTGGCAGACCGACACGACATGCAGGTCCTCGGCGCCGAGATGGCGGATGAATTCCTGGATGTAGCGGATGTAGTCGGCCAGGTGGAAGGGGCCGTCCTCGACCGGCACCATGCGCGCGTCGACCCAGTCGGTCACATAGACCTTGTGGTCCTGCAGCAGCGTGCGCACCGTGTCGCGCAGCAGCGTCGCGTGGTGGCCGGACAGCGGCGCGCAGACCAGCACCGACGGTTCGTCCTTCAGCAGCTTGATCGTGTCGGGATCGTCCGCGTAGCGCTTGAAGCGGATCAGCTTGCAGAACGGCTTTTCCATGATCGTCTGTTCGACGATCGGAATATCGCGGCCGTTGGAGCGCACGGACTTGATGTCGAAGGCGGGCTTCTCGTATTCCTTGCCGAGCCGGTACAGCAGCTCGTAGCCCGCGGCCAGCCGGGTGGCCCCCGGCACCAGCGACAGCGGGCTCAGGGGGTTGGTAAACGTCTTGGCCGTCGCCTGGGCCCACGCGGTCAGCGGGTTCAGGATCGAGCGCTGAAATTCATGCAGTTGGTAAAGCATTGCCGCACACCTGCCTTTCGATATCGGGTTTTGCTGTGGCGGATTATGCGCTCAACTCGTTCGTTTTGCGAACGACCGTACGCACAATCTTGCAACGCAGCATATACCTAAAGGTATGCCGGCGTGAGTGGAACTCAATAGGACAATGGCTGTAATTCTGGCGCGGTGTTGGACTACACCGACAGGGTGGGCGATGTGGGTGCTGTGCGGCGCACAAAGCGCGCCGATAAGCTGGGAGGCGCAAGCAGCCGGCGGCGGGCGCCGCTGGAGCGGCCGGGCCGATTGGAACGGGGTGGCAGAGTTTGAAACGGCCAGCAGAAAGCACGCGGGCCCATCGACGATGGGCCCGCTGGCGTCAGGAGTGGTCCCGAGGCTTACAGCACCGCGGCGATCGCGTCGACCACGGCGTCGATATTGCGGCTATTGAGCGCCGCCACGCAGATGCGGCCGGTGCCGACCGCATAGATCCCGTGTTCCGACTTCAGGCGCTCGACCTGTTCGGTGGTCAGGCCCGAGTACGAGAACATGCCGCGCTGCGCCTTGACGAAGGAGAAGTCGCGCGACACGCCCTTGGCGGCCAGCTTGTCGACCAGCGCGTGGCGCATCTGCTTGATGCGGTCGCGCATTTCGGCCAGTTCTTCCTCCCACATCGCGCGCAGTTCCGGGCTGTTCAGCACGGTCGCGACCACGGTGCCGCCATGCGTCGGCGGGTTCGAGTAGTTGGTGCGGATCACGCGCTTGACCTGCGACATCACGCGCTGCGCCTCTTCCTTGCCGGTCGTCACGATCGACAGCGCGCCGACACGTTCGCCATACAGCGAGAAGCTCTTCGAGAACGAGCTCGAGACGAAGAACGGCAGGCCCGACTCGGCGAACAGACGCACCGCGGCGCCGTCCTGGTCGATGCCGTCGGCGAAGCCCTGGTAGGCCATGTCGAGGAAGGGGATCAGGTTCCGTTCCTTGATCAGGCCGACCACCTGTTGCCATTGCTCGGCCGACAGGTCGACGCCGGTCGGATTGTGGCAGCAGGCGTGCAGCACGACGATCGTGTTGGCCGGATACGACTTCAGCGACTCCACCATGCCGGCGAAATTCAGGCCGTGGCTGGGGGCGTCGTAATAGGCATAGTTGACCACCTGGAAACCGGCAGCTTCGAACAGCGCGCGGTGGTTTTCCCAGCTCGGATCGCTGATCGCGACCTTGGCGTTCGGATACAGGCGCTTCAGGAAGTCGGCGCCGATCTTCAGCGCGCCGGTGCCGCCGAGTGCCTGAGCCGTCACCACACGGCCTTCCGTGATCAGCGGCGAGTTCTTGCCGAACAGCAGCGTCTGCACTGCCTGGTCGTAGGCCGCGATGCCCTCGATCGGCAGGTAGCCACGCGGGGTGGCCGTCGTCAGGCGTGCCTTCTCGGCTTCCTGCACCGCGCGCAGCAGCGGAATCTTCCCTTCGTCGGTGAAGTACACGCCCACGCCCAGATTGACCTTGTTGGCACGGGTGTCGGCGTTGAACGCTTCATTCAGGCCCAGGATGGGATCGCGCGGGGCCATCTCGACGGCAGAAAACAAACTCATTTGGGATTCTCGTGGTCAGCTATGTAACAAAACGGGAAGGCGTAGAATGCTCGGACTGCGCTGGGGGCGTGCGGTGGGTCCGCCTTGAAACGGACCGCGCAACCCCGAGATTCTAGCGTATCCGCCCGTATTCCAAAGGTTTTCTGCCTGTCTATGTCGAATCTCGCCGTGCCTCTCGCGGATGCCGCGCACACCCTGGACGAGGACAAATTCGTCAGCTTCCCCGGTTCGCCGTTTCAGCTGTATCAGCCCTATCCGCCGGCCGGCGACCAGCCCGAGGCGATCCGCCAGTTGGTCGAAGGCATCGAGGACGGCCTGTCCTACCAGACGCTGCTCGGCGTGACGGGCTCGGGCAAGACCTTCACGATGGCCAATGTGATCGCCCGGATGGGGCGGCCGGCCATCGTCTTTGCCCCGAACAAGACGCTGGCCGCCCAGCTCTACTCCGAATTCCGCGAGTTCTTTCCGCGCAACGCGGTCGAGTACTTCGTCAGCTACTACGACTACTACCAGCCGGAAGCCTACGTCCCGCAACGCGATCTGTTCATCGAGAAGGACTCGTCGATCAACGAGCATATCGAGCAGATGCGGCTGTCGGCGACCAAGAGCCTGCTGGAGCGGCGCGACACGATCATCGTGGCGACGGTGTCAGCGATCTATGGTATCGGCAACCCGAACGAATACCATCAGATGATTCTGACTCTGCGGGCCGGCGACCGCATCAGCCAGCGCGACGTGATCGGGCGGCTGATCGCGATGCAGTACACCCGCAACGACACCGATTTCCAGCGCGGCACCTTCCGCGTGCGCGGCGACACCGTCGACATCTTCCCGGCCGAACACGCCGAGGTGGCGGTGCGGGTCGAGCTGTTCGACGACGAGATCGAGTCGCTGCAGTACTTCGATCCGCTGACCGGCAAGGTGCGGCAGAAGATTCCGCGCTTCACGGTCTATCCGTCGAGCCACTACGTGACGCCGCGCGAGACGGTGCTGCGCGCCATCGAGGCGATCAAGGCGGAGCTGCGCGAGCGGCTCGATTTCTTCTACAAGGAAAACAAGCTGGTCGAGGCGCAGCGGCTGGAGCAGCGCACGCGCTTCGACCTCGAAATGCTGGCCGAGCTGGGCTTCTGCAAGGGCATCGAGAACTATTCGCGCCATCTGTCCGGCGCCCGTCCCGGCGACCCGCCGCCGACGCTGGTCGACTATCTGCCGCCCGACGCGCTGATGTTCCTGGACGAATCGCACGTGCTGATCGGCCAGCTCAACGCGATGTACAACGGCGACCGCTCGCGCAAGACCACGCTGGTCGAATACGGCTTCCGGCTGCCGTCCGCGATGGACAACCGGCCGCTGAAGTTCGAGGAGTTCGAGCGCAAGATGCGGCAGGCGATATTCGTCACCGCCACGCCGGCCGACTACGAGCGCGCCCATGCGGGCCAGGTAGTCGAGCAGGTGGTGCGGCCCACCGGCCTGGTCGATCCGATCATCACCGTGCGTCCCGCCGTCTCGCAGGTCGACGATCTGCTGTCGGAAATCCATTTGCGGATCCAGGCGGGCGAACGCGTGCTGGTGACCACGCTGACCAAGCGGATGGCCGAGCAGCTGACCGAATTCCTGTCCGAGAACGGCATCAAGGTCCGCTACCTGCATTCGGACATCGACACGGTGGAACGGGTCGAGATCATCCGCGACCTGCGCCTGGGCGCCTTCGACGTGCTGGTCGGCATCAACCTGCTGCGCGAGGGCCTGGATATCCCCGAGGTCTCGCTGGTGGCGATCCTCGATGCCGACAAGGAAGGCTTCCTGCGCGCCGAGCGCTCGCTGATCCAGACCATCGGCCGCGCCGCGCGCAACGTCAACGGCACCGCGATCCTGTACGCCGACCGCATCACCGATTCGATGCGCAAGGCCATCGACGAGACGGAGCGCCGCCGCAACAAGCAGATCGCCTTCAATACCGCCAACGGCATCACGCCGCGGGGCGTGGTCAAGCGGATCAAGGACATCATCGACGGCGTCTACGATCCGAACGAGGTCAAGGCCGAGCTGATGGCCGCCGAGGAGCGCGCCCGCTACGAGGACATGAGCGAGAAGCAGGTCGCCAAGGAAATCAAGCGCCTCGAGAAGAAGATGCTCGACCATGCCAAGAACCTGGAGTTCGAGCAAGCCGCGCAGGTCCGCGACCAGCTGAGCAAGCTCAAGCAGCAGGTGTTCGGCGCGGCGGGCGAGGGCGGGGCGCTGCCGGCGTGAGATTGGAAACGATGAAACGCTTTGCCATTCTGATGTGCTGCATGGGCAATATTTGCCGGTCGCCGACCGCGGAAGGCGTGCTGCGCGCCAAACTCGCCCAGGCCGGCCTGGCCGACGCCGTCGAGGTCGATTCGGCCGGCACCCACAGCTATCACCTGGGCCATGCGCCCGACCGCCGCGCGCAGCAGCATGCGCTGGCGCGCGGCTATGACCTCGCCGGCCAGCGCGCGCGGCTGGCCGCGGTCGAGGACTTCGCCCGCTTCGACCTGGTGCTGGCGATGGACCGCGACAATCTCGCGCGGCTGCAGGCCCTGTGCCCGCCCGAGCATCGCCACAAGGTCAAGCTGCTGATGCACTTCGCCACCCGGCACGATGCCGACGAGGTGCCCGATCCCTACTACGGCGAAGGCGACGGCTTCGAGCGCGTGCTCGATTACGTCGAGGACGCCTGCGAGGGCATCGTCGCAATGCTGCGCCAGCGACAATGACCGCGGGGCCGCGCCGCCGCCCGTCTGCCTGCCTGATCACCGGCGTGCGTCCGACCCGATTCGCGCCAGTCTTTCCGTTCCTTCCCGATGTTCCGAACCCTGCTTCGCAAATGGCGCGAGTCGCGCAATGCCAGCCTGCAGCTGGACGCCATCCTGTCCGCGGCCAATCCCGACGGCACGCTGGCCGAGCGCAACGGCTGGCTGATCGAATTGGGCTATTGGCTGCGCCGCGATGGCTGGCCGGCTACGGGCGCTGCCCCGGCCGCCGGGCCGACCTCGGGCGACGACGTCTGGCCCGAGCACGTCCGGCTGCGCTATCTGCTGCAGGTGCTCGAACGCAATCCTGACCTGGCCGCACGCTTTGCCCGTACGGTCCGCACCATCCTGCGGGACAACGATCCGACCGGGCTCTTCTGCGACACCGGCGTGGCCTCGCACCCGGGCTTCTGGGGCGAGATGATGGACCGCCTGCAGGCGCGCTTCCTGTCGCCGCCGCCGAACCGCGGCGACATGGCCGATCTGTTCGCGCTGCTGTTCGTCGGCGAGCGCGACGCCGACTGGGTGGCGGCGCTCGATGCGGAGCTGCTCGAACGGCTCGGCGCGCTGCTGATGTTTGCGCCGGACGAGGCCGCCGGCGAAGGCCCGGCTGACGGCCCGGGTGAAGAGGTGGATGAAGGGGCGGGTGAAGGGGCGGGTGAAGGCGCGGGTGAAGGCGCGGGTGAAGCGGCGGCTGAAGGCGCAGACGCAGTGGGGATTGCAGGCACAGGCGCAGGCGAAGGCCCGGTCGAAGGCACGCGCGATGGCCAAGCCGCCGCCGCACGCCAGACCCTGCCCGCCCGCTACTGGGACCATCTCGAGCGCACGCTGGCCAGCAGCATCCAGGTGCTGGCCAGCCAGGTGCGCGCCACCGGGCTCAGCCAGGCGATCCGCGCGCGGCTGCCGGGCCGGGTCGACGACACGCCGTTCTTCCGGCTCGGCCCCGCCGTGGCGGCGCTGTGCGAGGAAGGGCTGGTGCGCGACAGCGATGTCTTCCTGCACCGCCTGAACTACTGCCGTGCGCTGCTCGACGGCTGCCACGACGCCGCGCGCCATGTCTACGCGGATCTCGAGGAGAACGGCGTCTCCGTCGAAGTGGTGTTCCAGATCGAGCGGATGAAGGTGCGGCTGGCCCGTATCGACATGCTGCTCGCCGCCTGGGCCGACCCCGCGCGCCGCGGCAAGGTCGCGCAGCTGGCCGGCGAACTGATCCGTTCGACGCAGGCGCGCCGCAGCGTCAAGCATCTGGCCGCGGAATCGTTCTCGCATCTGGCGCGCAAGGTGGTCGAGCGCTCGGCCGAGACCGGCGAGCACTACATCACGCGCGACCGCAAGGAGTACGGCGAGCTGGTGCGGGCCGCGGCCGGCGGTGGGCTGATCACCGTGGCCACGGTCTATCTGAAGTTCCTGATCTATGGCTTGCACCTGGACAAGTTCATCGAGGGGCTGCTGGCGTCGCTGAACTATGCCGGCAGCTTCCTGGCGATCCATTTCGCGCATTTCACGCTGGCGACCAAGCAGCCGGCGATGACCGGTCCGGCCCTGGCGCATCGGCTCGATGCGGTGGGGCGGCCGGAGGGCAGGGAGGCCTTCGTCGACGATACCGTCGCGATGATCCGCTCGAACGCGGCGGCCATCGTCGGCAATCTGGCGGTGGTGTTTCCGGTGGCGCTGGCGATCCAGTGGCTGGCCGGCAAGCTGCTGTCGGTCAACCTGATCACCCCGGCCAAGGCGATCGCCACCATCGAGTCGTTCTCGATCCTGGGTCCGACGCCGCTGTACGCGATCTTCACCGGCGTGCTGCTGTGGCTGTCGAGCCTGATTTCGGGGTGGGCGGACAACTGGTTCGCGCTGCACCGCGTGCACGACGTGCTCGCCTACCATCGACGGCTGCGCTATGTGCTGGGCGAGCGGGGCGCCATGCGGCTGGCCGACTTCTGGAAGCGCAACCTGTCCGGCATCGCGGGAAATGTGTCGCTGGGCTTTCTGCTCGGGCTGGGGCCCGAGATCCTGAGCTTCTTCGGTCCGCATATGGAGGTGCGCCACGTAACGCTGTCGACAGGCTCGGTCGGTACCGCGATCGGCGTGCTGGGCCTCGATGCGCTGCGGATGCCGGCGCTGTGGCTGGCGGTGGCCGGCATCGCGCTGATGGGCCTGTTGAACGTTGCGGTCAGCTTCGCGCTGGCCTTTTACATGGCACTGCGCTCGCGCAATCTGCGCCGGGTGGACCGGCGTGCGCTTAGCGCCGCGGTGCGGGGGCGCATCCTGCGCCATCCGCTGTCGCTGATCGTGCCGCCGCGCCAGGCGCCGGCTGACGCGGAGGCAGGCCGAGCCTGACCGTCCCCGACTGCGGCAATGCCCTTGCCATCACCAGGGGATCTGCCGAAGAAGTGACATGGGGTAGTTGACCGATTTAGTCGGGAAATTTATACTTGACGAAATTCATCAGGTATTACCCCCGCAATCATGAGATTGACGACCAAAGGCCGCTTCGCGGTCACCGCCATGATCGACCTGGCCATGCGCCAGGACCAGGGTCCGGTGACGCTGGCCGGCATCAGCCAGCGCCAGAAGATCTCCCTGTCCTATCTGGAACAGCTGTTCGCCAAGCTGCGCCGGCATCAGATCGTCGAGAGCGTGCGCGGCCCGGGCGGCGGATACAGCCTGGCGCGCAAGTCCGAGGACGTGACGGTGGCCGACATCATCATCGCGGTGGACGAGCCGCTCGATGCCACCCAGTGCGGCGGCAAGGGCAATTGCAATGGCGACGAGAATACCGGCCGCTGCATGACCCACGAACTGTGGGCGACCCTGAACCAGAAGATGGTCGAGTATCTGGACTCGGTCTCGCTGAAGGATCTGGTCGAACAGCAGCGCGCCCGCCAGCCCGGCGTGCTGCGCGACATGCGCGAGGAGGGCGGTGTCCGCCAGAGCGCCCCGGCGGCGCGGACGGCGCAGCCCGGCGCGGCGGAAAAGGCGGACAAGCCCGCCCGGCCCAAGATGGTGAATTCGGTTTTCAGCCTGGCGCAGTCCTGAGCGGGACTCCAGCCAGGCGACGCACAGTGTCCCACCAGGCAGTCAAAACAAGGCAGTGACAACGATGAGCACCCCACATTTCCCGATCTACATGGATTATTCGGCCACCACGCCGGTGGACCCGCGCGTGGCGGACAAGATGATTCCGTATCTGCGCGAGCAGTTCGGCAATCCCGCGTCGCGCAGTCACGCCTACGGCTGGGAAGCCGAGAAGGCCGTCGAGGAAGCGCGCGAGCAGGTGGCCGCGCTGGTCGGCGCCGATCCGCGCGAGATCGTCTGGACTTCCGGCGCGACCGAGTCCGACAACCTCGCCATCAAGGGCGCGGCCAATTTCTACTCGGGCAAGGGCAAGCACATCATCACGGTCAAGACCGAGCACAAGGCCGTGCTCGACACCACGCGCGAACTGGAGCGCCAGGGTTTCGAGGTCACCTACCTGGACGTGCAGGAAAACGGCCTGATCGACATCGAGGTGTTCAAGCAGGCGCTGCGCCCGGACACCATCCTGGTCTCGGTGATGCTGGTCAACAACGAGATCGGCGTGATCCAGGACATCGAGCAGATCGGCGAGATCTGCCGCGAGAAGGGCATCATCTTCCATTGCGACGCTGCGCAGGCCACCGGCAAGGTCGCGATCGACCTGTCGAAGCTGAAGGTCGACCTGATGTCGTTCTCGGCGCACAAGACCTATGGCCCGAAGGGCATCGGCGCGCTGTACGTCCGCCGCAAGCCGCGCGTGCGCATCGAGGCGCAGATGCACGGCGGCGGCCACGAGCGCGGCATGCGTTCGGGCACGCTGGCGACGCACCAGATCGTCGGCATGGGCGAGGCCTTCCGCATCGCCCGCGAGGAAATGGCGACCGAGAACGAGCGCATCCGCATGCTGCGCGACCGCCTGTGGAACGGCCTGTCGGGCATGGAAGAGGTCTACCTGAACGGCGATTTCGAGCGCCGCGTGCCGCACAACCTGAACGTCAGCTTCAACTTCGTCGAAGGCGAGTCGCTGATCATGGCGATCAAGGATGTCGCGGTGTCGTCGGGCTCCGCCTGCACCTCGGCCTCGCTGGAGCCGTCCTACGTGCTGCGCGCGCTGGGCCGCAACGACGAACTGGCGCACAGCTCGATCCGCTTCACCGTCGGTCGCTTCACCACCGAACAGGAGATCGATTACACGGTCGAACTGTTGAAGAGCAAGATCGGCAAGCTGCGCGACCTGTCCCCGCTGTGGGAGATGTACAAGGACGGCGTGGACCTGAATTCGATTCAATGGGCGGCGCATTGAACGCTGTCCAACCGACCCCATAAAAGATACGTCACAGAGGTAGCCAACATGTCTTACTCCAACAAGGTACTCGACCACTACGAAAACCCCCGTAACGTCGGTTCGTTCGACAAGAACGACGACGCCGTCGGCACCGGCATGGTGGGCGCGCCCGCTTGCGGCGACGTGATGAAGCTGCAGATCAAGGTCAACGAGCAGGGCGTGATCGAAGACGCGAAGTTCAAGACCTACGGTTGCGGCTCGGCGATCGCCTCGTCGTCGCTGGTGACCGAGTGGGTCAAGGGCAAGACCGTGGACCAGGCGCTGGAGATCAAGAACACCCAGATCGCGGAGGAACTGGCGCTGCCGCCGGTCAAGATCCACTGCTCGATCCTGGCCGAGGACGCGATCAAGGCCGCGGTCGAGGACTACAAGAAGAAGCACGCGGGCGCCCCGACGCAACAGGCCGCCTGAGCGATCGAAGGGAAGTGGTAGCGATGATCACATTGACCGAAAAAGCCGCGAAGCACGTTTCGCGCTATCTGGACCGCCGGGGCAAGGGCATCGGCCTGCGGCTCGGCGTCAAGACGACCGGCTGTTCCGGCCTGGCGTACAAGCTCGAGTATGTCGACGAGCTGCAGCCGGAGGACCAGGTGTTCGAGTCGCACGGCGTCAAGGTGGTGGTCGATCCCAAGAGCCTGCCGTACATCGACGGCACCGAGCTCGACTTCGCCCGCGAAGGGTTGAACGAAGGCTTCCGCTTCAACAACCCGAACGTCAAGGACGAGTGCGGGTGCGGCGAATCGTTCCGCGTTTAAGGCCGGCGGCCTGAGCGTGTGCCTCTCCCGCTGGCGGGAGAGGGCCGGGCACGGCGGTGGCGCCTCACGGACGAGGCACCGCCGCCTCCGCCATAGCCTTCCAGCAGGACTACCTTGAAAGACGATTACTTCGCCCTGTTCGGGCTGCCGGCCCGCTTCACCGTCGACGAGGCAGCGCTCGACGCCGCCTACCGCACGGTGCAATCGCAGGCCCATCCGGACCGCTTCGCCCATGCCGGCGACGCCGAGCGGCGCGTCGCGATGCAATGGGCCGCGCATGCGAACGAGGCCTACCGGACCTTGCGCCAGCCGCTCAAGCGCGCGATCTATCTGCTGTCGCTGCGCGGCATCGATATCCAGGCCGAGAACAATACGGCCATGGCGCCCGACTTCCTGATGCAGCAGATGGAGTGGCGCGAGGCGCTGCAGGACGCGGTACAGCAGCGCGACGCCGCGGCGCTGGACGCGCTGCTGCGCTCGCTGCGCCAGGAGAAGCGCGAACGCCAGAGCGCGCTCGGCGGCCTGCTCGATGCCGGCGACGACGAGGCCGCGGCCGCCGCGGCGCGCCAGCTGATGTTCGTCGAGAAGATCGAGCACGACGCGAGCGAGGCGATCGACCGCCTCGAAAGCTAGCGCGGCAGGCACCATCGCGGGGGCCATGACACAATGGCGCCCCGGCAAAAGCGGGTAATCCGGCGGCGCGCGCCCAGGACCTTCGCCCGGCCATCGCGCCGCTCGCCCCGACAACAGAAGATTGACATGGCACTGCTTCAGATTTCCGAACCCGGCATGTCGCCGGCACCCCACCAGCGACGGCTTGCGGTCGGTATCGACCTCGGCACCACCAACTCGCTGGTGGCGGCCGTTCGCAACAGCATTCCCGAGGTGCTAGCCGACGAGAGCGGCCGTACGCTGCTGCCGTCGGTGGTGCGCTATCTGCCGAACCAGACCGCGCAGATCGGCTTCCGCGCCCAGGAAGAGGCGGTGCGCGATCCCAAGAACACCATCGTCTCGGTCAAGCGCTTCATGGGCCGTGGCCTGCACGACGTCGCGCATATCGAGCACAGCCCGTACGACTTCGTCGACGCGCCCGGCATGCTGCAGATCAAGACCGTCGCCGGCATCAAGAGCCCGGTCGAGGTCTCGGCCGAGATCCTGGCCACGCTGCGCCAGCGCGCCGAGGATGCGCTGGGCGACGACCTGGTCGGCGCGGTGATCACCGTGCCCGCCTATTTCGACGACGCGCAGCGCCAGGCGACCAAGGACGCGGCGCGCCTGGCCGGCCTCGAAGTGCTGCGCCTGCTGAACGAGCCGACCGCGGCGGCGATCGCCTACGGGCTCGACAACGCCTCGGAAGGCATCTACGCGGTCTACGACCTCGGCGGCGGCACCTTCGACATCTCGGTGCTGAAGCTGACCAAGGGCGTCTTCGAGGTGATGGCGACCGGCGGCGATTCCGCGCTGGGCGGCGACGACTTCGACCAGCGGCTGGTCTGCTGGATCGTCGAGCAGGCCGGCCTGCAGCCGCTGTCGGCCGAGGACACCCGCCTGCTGATGGTGCGCGCGCGCGCCGCCAAGGAAGCGCTGTCGGAAGCCGACAGCACGGTGATCGACGCGGTGCTGACCACCGGCGAGATCGTCCATCTGCCGCTCACCGCCGAGCAGTTCCGCGAGATGACCGCGCATCTGGTGCAGAAGACGCTGGCGCCGGTGCGCAAGGCGCTGCGCGATGCCGGCGTGGCGCCCGACGAGGTCAAGGGCGTGGTGCTGGTCGGCGGCGCCACGCGCATGCCGTCGATCCGCAAGGCGGTCGCCGATTTCTTCGGCCAGCCGCCGCTGACCAATCTCGATCCGGACAAGGTGGTCGCGCTGGGCGCGGCGATGCAGGCCAATCTGCTGGCCGGCAACAACGCGCCGGGCGATGACTGGCTGCTGCTCGACGTGATTCCGCTGTCGCTGGGCGTCGAAACCATGGGCGGCCTGGTCGAGAAGATCATCCCGCGCAACAGCACGATCCCGGTCGCGCGCGCGCAGGAGTTCACCACCTTCAAGGACGGCCAGACCGCGATGGCGATCCACGTGCTGCAGGGCGAGCGCGAACTGGCCAGCGACTGCCGTTCGCTGGCGCGCTTCGAGCTGCGCGGCATTCCGCCGATGGTGGCCGGCGCGGCCCGTATCCGCGTGACCTACCAGGTCGACGCCGACGGGCTGCTGTCGGTGTCGGCCCGCGAGACGCAGTCGGGCGTCGAGGCCTCGATCGCCGTCAAGCCCTCGTACGGCCTCGGCGACGACGATATCGCGCGGATGCTGCAGGACAGCTTCCGCGAGGCCGAGCACGACATGAAGAGCCGCGCGCTCGCCGAGGAGCGTGTCGAGGCCGAGCGGCTGCTCGAGGCCACGCGCAGCGCGCTGCAGGCCGACGGCGACCTGCTGTCGGACGACGAGCGCGCCGAGGTCGAAGCCCTGATGACGAGCGTGCGCGAGACCGCCGCCGGCGACGACCATCTGGCGATCAAGGCGGCCATCGAAGCGCTGTCGCGGGGCACCGACGAGTTCGCGGCCCGCCGCATGGACCGCTCGATCAAGCAAGCGCTGGCCGGCCGCAAGGTGCAGGAGCTCGGCTGAGGCGCTCCATTTCACTTCCCGCGTCGCCCGCCATCCCCAATATCAGGACCCCATATGCCACAGATTGTCGTACTGCCCCACGCCGAATACTGCCCCGAGGGCGCCGTGATCGAAGCCAGGAAGGGCACCAGCATCTGCGACGTGCTGCTCGAGCATGACATCGAGATCGAGCATGCCTGCGAGAAGTCCTGCGCCTGCACCACCTGCCACGTGGTGGTGCGCGAGGGCTTCGATTCGCTGAACGAAGCCGAAGAGAAAGAGGAAGACCTGCTCGACAAGGCCTGGGGCCTCGAGCCGAATTCCCGGCTGTCCTGCCAGGCCATCGTCGCCGACGAAGACCTGACCATCGAGATTCCCAAATACACCATCAACCACGCCAAGGAAGGCCACTGAGGCCCGTGTTGCCTGCCCCGGCGGCATGGCGATTCCATGGCGAACGAAGACCTTGGAGAACCCCTGATGAAATGGACGGATACCTTTGACATCGCGGCAGCGCTGTACGACAAGTACCCCGATGTCGATCCGCTGACGGTGCGCTTCACCGACCTGCGCCGCTGGGTGCTGGAGCTGGACGGCTTCGACGACCTGCCCGAGCGGTCCGGCGAAAAGATCCTCGAGGCCATCCAGGCCGCGTGGATCGAGGAAGCCCAGTAGGGCGGCAGGGCGGTCATGCAGTAGTGCAGCAGCGGTACGAACGTCGGGCCGGCCCGGCCGGATCATGGTCTGTGCCATCGGCCGGCGGTGCGGACAAAAAAAGCGCGCTCCTGGAGCGCGCTTTTTCATGGCTCGAGCCCGCGCCCATCGGCGCGGCACGGCTCAGTCTTCCCGCCGCAGGTGCGGGAACAGGATGACGTCGCGGATGTTCGGGCTGTCGGTCAGCAGCATCACCAGCCGGTCGATGCCGATGCCGCAGCCGCCCGTCGGGGGCATGCCGTATTCCAGCGCGCGGATGTAGTCCGCGTCGAAATACATCGCCTCCTCGTCGCCCGCGTCCTTCTGCTCGACCTGCTTGCGGAAGCGCTCGGCCTGGTCCTCGGCGTCGTTGAGCTCGGAGAAGCCGTTGGCGATCTCGCGGCCGGTGATGAACAGCTCGAAGCGCTCGGTGATGCCGGGCACCGTATCGGAGGCGCGCGCCAGCGGCGACACCTCGACCGGATAGTCGACGATGAAGGTCGGCTCCCACAGCTGGCTCTCGGCGGTCTCCTCGAACAGCACCAGTTGCAGCGTGCCCAGGCCCGCGTTGAGGAATTGCGGCGCGCCGGTGTTGACGCCGAACTTCTTCAGCTCCGCGCGCAGGAAGTCGGCATCGGCCAGCTGCGCATCGGTGTATTGCGGCGCGTACTTCTGGATCGCCTGCGTGATGGTCAGCCGGTGGAAGGGCTTCGACAGATCCAGCTCGCGTCCCTGATAGGTCAGCGTCGCGCTGCCGCGCGCGTCGATCGCCGCCTTGCGGATCAGGTCCTCGGTGAAGTCCATCAGCCACCGGTAATCGGTATAGGCCGCGTAGAACTCCATCATCGTGAACTCGGGGTTGTGGCGCGGGCTGACCCCCTCGTTGCGGAAGTTGCGGTTGATCTCGAACACGCGCTCGAAGCCGCCGACGATCAGCCGCTTCAGATAGAGCTCGGGCGCGATGCGCAGGAACATCTGCATGTCCAGCGCGTTGTGGTGCGTGATGAAGGGCTTGGCCGCGGCGCCGCCGGGAATCGGATGCAGCATCGGCGTCTCGACTTCCATGAAGCCGGCCTCGGCCATATGACGGCGCAGCGACGAGATCGCTTCCGTGCGGGCGCGGAAGGTCGCGCGCGTCTCCGGCGAGACGATCAGGTCGACATAGCGCTGGCGGTACTTCATCTCCTGGTCGGCCAGGCCGTGGAACTTGTCCGGCAGCGGCCGCAGCGACTTCGACAGCAGGCGCAGCTCCTGCACCTGCACCGACAGTTCGCCCTTGTTGGTGCGGAACAGCAGCCCGCGCGCGCTGACGATGTCGCCCAGGTCCCAGTGCTTGAAGTTGGCGTAGACCTCTTCGCCGACCTTGTCGCGCGTGATGTAGAACTGGATCTGGCCGCTGCCGTCCTGCACCGTGGCGAAACTGGCCTTGCCCATTACCCGCTTGAGCATCATGCGGCCGGCTACCGCGACCTCGACCGGATTGGCCTCGAGCGCGGCCTGGTCGGCGTCGCCGTATTGCGCGTGCAGGCTGGCGGCCTGATGGGTCGGACGGAAGTCGTTGGGGAAGGCGACGCCTTGCTGACGCAGCGCCTGCAGCTTCTCGCGCCGCTCGGCAATGATCTTGTTTTCGTCGACGGCGGGGGCCTGCTCGGCAGGCGCGCGGGTGGGTTCGGTCATGATGTCGTCAAAGGGCGGGGCACGGGGCCGCGCGGGAAAGTCAGGTATTGCGGATATCGTCGAGTTCGGTGCTGCCGAAGTCGGCGCGCTGCAGATAGGTGGCGATGCGGGCGGCGGCCTCGTCGGGGCTGGTCAGCTGCGCGTTGGCCTTCAGCGAGCGGAAGCGTTCGACCTGCGCGAAGTCGGCCTCGCGGATCGCGGCCTGCATGCCGGTATCGACCACGCCCGGGGCCAGCGCCACTGCGCGCACGCCGCGCTCGGCCGGCACCGACGCGTACTCGGCATTGACCGAGCGCACGAACATGTCGAGCGCGGCCTTGCCGGCGCAGTAGGCGCTCCAGCCCTCGACCGGCCGGCGCGCGGCGCCGGACGAGATCGCCAGCACCTTGCGCGGGCAGCCGAAGCGCTCGCTGCGCGCCAGGAAGGCCGCGGTCAGCGTCATCGGCGACACGAGGTTGGTCATCAAGTGCGGCACCAGCGTGGCCTCCTGCAGCTCGGCGATCGGCGCGATCGGCTCGATCACGCCGGCGTTCAGCACCAGCGTCGCGCTGGCGGGGGCGTCGACGCTGTCGAGTACGCTCGCCAGCCAGCTCGCCGCCTGCGCGGGCTTCGACAGGTCCTGCAGGTGCCAGGCGATCGGCACGCCGCTGGCCTGCGCGGCCTGCTCCAGTTCCGCATTGCGGCTGCGCGCCACGCACACCAGCCGGTTGCCCGGGACCATCAGCGCGCGCACCAGCGCCGCGCCCAGCCCGCGCGAGGCGCCGGTGACGATGATCAGATGGGATGCGTCGGTCGATGCGTCGGTCGATGCGGCGGTCGATGCGTCAGTCGATGCGGCTGTGGTCATGGATATCGCCCTGGCGGAGAGAGGTCGGACCCCGCGGCACGGCCGCGCCGCGGGATGGGTGGCGCGAGCGGGCGCCGGTCCTGCTGGTGCTGCAACGCTCGGCCTGCGCTTACAGGCCCTGTTTCAGGCTCGCCTCGATGAAGGTGTCCAGGTCGCCGTCCAGCACCTTCTGCGTGTTGGACATTTCGACGTTGGTGCGCAGGTCCTTGATGCGGCTCTGGTCCAGCACATACGAGCGGATCTGGTGGCCCCAGCCCACATCGGTCTTGGTCGATTCGAGCTTGTCGGCCTCGGCCTGGCGCTTGCGCATCTCGTGCTCGTACAGGCGCGACTTCAGCATCGACATCGCCTCGGCACGGTTGCGGTGCTGCGAGCGGTCGTTCTGGCACTGCACGACGATGCCGGTCGGGATATGCGTGATCCGCACGGCCGAATCGGTCTTGTTGATGTGCTGGCCGCCCGCGCCCGAGGCGCGATAGGTATCGACGCGCAGGTCCGCCGGATTGATCTCGACCTCGAACGAGTCGTCGACCTCCGGATAGACGAACACCGACGAGAACGACGTATGCCGGCCGCCCGACGAGTCGAACGGCGACTTGCGCACCAGGCGGTGCACGCCGGTCTCGGTGCGCAGATAGCCGAACGCGTATTCGCCCTCGACCTTGATCGTGGCGCTCTTGATGCCGGCGACATCGCCCTCGGATTCTTCCAGCACCTCGGCCTTGAAGCCCTTGCGCTCGCAGTACTTCAGGTACTGGCGCAGCAGCATCGAGGCCCAGTCGCACGCCTCGGTACCGCCGGCGCCGGCCTGGATGTCGATGAAGGCATTGGCCTGATCGAGCTGGCCGGAGAACATGCGGCGGAACTCCATGTCGGCGACCGCCGCCTCGAAGCCCTTGACGTCCTCTTCGATCGACACCAGCGTGTCGTCGTCGCCCTCTTCACGCGCGAGCTCGAACAGCTCCTGCGCGCTTTCCAGATCCTCGGTCAGCTTGCCCAGTACCTGGACCACGCCTTCGAGCATCTTCTTTTCCTTGCCGAGGTCCTGGGCCCGCTTCGGGTTGTTCCAGACCTCGGGGTCCTCCAGTTCGCCGTTGACTTCGGCCAGACGTCCTACCTTGACGTCGTAGTCAAAGATACCCCCGTAGATCTTCCGTCCGGGAACGGAGATCGGAGATGGCGCCGGAGATGGCGTTGAGGCGTTCTGCTTCCATGGTGTTCTTGCGCTTTGAAAACCGTGAATTATAGCGGAACGGGACGGCATTCCCCGGGTAATGACGGATAATGCGCCGCGCGGACGGCCACGCTTTGGCGATGCCGGGGCCGCGGCGGCTCGGGTTCTGCACGGGTCACCGCCGGGCGATTCCGGGCGGCGCGTCGAACTGTGGCCGTGACCGATGGTCTACAGTTGCGGGTGCGTCAACCGTTACATCGCTGGCGCCGCCTCCGTTTCCATTCCGCCGTACCGTCCGCCGTTCATTCCGCCGCTCCGGCCCGCCAGGGCGACATGGCGGCGGGCCCAGATTCCCGATGCAGCCATGACGATGCCAGCCATTTCGACCCTCCCGACCGCGACCGCACCGAC
>NZ_JCBAJO010000063.1:0-22142 GCF_059772245.1 Cupriavidus sp. R6-3 | reverse complement strand
ACAGCGCCTTCGCCTTCCCCGCCAACCCCGCCGCCGTTCGGCTGCGAGGGGGCGAATATTAAGGGAGCGTGACAGCCATTGCAAGCGCTTTTTCGTGCGACCGTCGACGTGCCGTAAGTGGCCTCAAGCTGCCTCTTTGAGCCGCCGCCACAAGGTGGTCGGACTGATGCCCAACAGGTGGCACGCCGCGGCGCGATCCCCACCGCATTCGTCCAGCACACGGCGGATATGTTCCGCCTGGGATGAACGCGCCACTCCCACAAGCGAATAGCTGCCTGATCGCGCACTCCCCACTGCCGGCGGCGCCGCGTCCATCCCTTCGCCACCGAACAGCTCGGGCACCGTCGCACGCAACTCGCGCAGCAGCGCTTCCTCGCCGAGCGCCCTCCCCGCCAACAACACGGCAATCCGCTCCACCACGTTCTCCAGCTCGCGGATGTTCCCCGGCCAGCCATACGCCGTCAGCCGGCTGCGCGCCGCTTCCGGCAGGCTGTCCGGTCGAGGCAATCCGAGCCGTTGCTGCGCGCGGCGGTACAGCAACTCGGCCAGCTCCGGCAGGTCCGCCTTCCGTTCGCGCAGCGGCGGCATGGCGATCCGCAGGATATTCAGCCGGTAGTAGAGATCCTGGCGAAACGCCCCGTCGCGCACGAGCGCGGCAAGATCCCGATGCGTGGCGGCGATCACGCGCACGTTGACCGGTACCGCGTCCACGCCGCCGATCGGCAGCACCTGCTTTTCCTGCAGCACGCGCAACAACCTCGTCTGCAGGGCCGGCGGCATGTCGCCGACCTCGTCCAGGAACAGGGTGCCGTTATGCGCGGACTCGAACAGCCCCGCCTTGCCGCCGCGTCGGGCGCCGGTGAACGCGCCCTCCTCGTAGCCGAACAGCTCGCTCTCGAGCAGCGCCTCGGGAAACGCCGCGCAATTGATCGCCACGAACGGAAACGCGCGGCGCGGACTGGCATCGTGCATGCCCTGCGCCAGCACCTCCTTGCCGGTGCCGCTCTCGCCGCTGATCAGCACGGTGGAATCGACGGCCGCATAGCGCCGCGCCAGTTCGCGCAGCTGGCGCATTGCCGGCGATTCCCCCGCAAGATCGTCGAGCCGATAGCGAACGCCGGTCGTGCGCGCGCTGGCGCGCCGGCGCAGATGACGGTCGACCCGCTGGATCGCATTGGCATCCTGAATCGTCAACACCGCGCCCGCGGGACTGCCTTCCATCAGAATCGGAATCCGGTTGACCACCACCATGCGGTCGCCCAGCTTGTGGATCGCCTCGAGTTCCTTGGCGCCGGTCCGCATCACGCTGTCGAGCGACAGATCGGGAGCCAGGCCCTGCAGCTTGCGGCCGACTGCATCGGCGGCTGGCGTGCCGAGGAAGCGCTCCATCGCCGGATTGAACGACTGGATCCGCCCGTCGGCATCGACGGCCGCGACGCCCTCGTTCAGATGCGCCAGGATCGTATTGACGTATTCGCGCCGGCTCGACTCGATGCGCCGCAGCCGCGCCGCCTCGATCGCGTCCTCGAGCGCGAGCTTGACCGACTGCCCCGAGTACAGGAACACCCCCGTCAGCCCGAGCCGATCCGCGAGTTCCGTCACGAGCCCGGGTCCGACCACGACCTCGATGCCCTCCTGCCGCAGCGCCTTGACGCGCACCGTGGCGTCGTCCTCGGTCAGGTACGTATACGACGGAATCGGCAGGCCGAACTCCCTCGCAAACTCGTCGACTTCGGGATACGTGGCGGCGTGGGTCACCAGCGCGACCCGCGGCGAGATGCGCCGCGCGGTAGCGAGCGCGCTGAGCACGTCGAACCCCGTTACCTTGACCAGCGTGACCGGCACGTCCACATGCTGGCGCAGATAGGCGCCGTTCGAGCCGGCCGCGACCACCGCGTCGAGCCGCCCTTCCCTGGCCTCCCGGGCGATCGCACTGGCGGCCGCCTCGTAGCCCTTGCCGACGAGCCGGAAGTCCGCCTGGGCGGCATAGGAAGGAATCAGATCGGCGAAGGCACGCGACAGCCGGCTGATGCCGACCGCCCAGATGCGAGGCCGGCCAGGAGGGATCGGGGTAGCGGGAGTCATGGATCGAAGGAAAATGGCGAACGCCGCAAGCCACGGCCAACGCGAAACAAGATGGCGAACGCTGCAGACCGCAGTCAGCGGACGAACAAAACCGGCCACAATAGGACGTTGACGCCAGCACGTTACGCGCCGCCGCTGCATTCTGCGCCCACCGGCGCTGCATTTCAACTCACGGAGATGGAATTCAAACTTGAAATGCAACTCAAGCGTCGGACACGCCACCTGAGGCGGGGAAAACACCCGCTAGCCCTTGTCCGGACTGGTCAAATCACGCCACCCCGCAACCCGCCACGCCGTTGGCACGCCGCTTGCGCTCTGCCGGCATTCCGCTCACCCAGGACGCCATCATGACCCTGACCTCCCAAGACCTGGCCCGCTCGGCCGGCGCCCGTTTCCGCCAGGCCCTGGCCGACGAGCAGCCGCTGCAGGTCGTCGGCACCATCAACGCCAACCACGCCCTGCTGGCCAAGCGCGCCGGCTACCGCGCGATCTACCTGTCCGGCGGCGGCGTCGCGGCCGGCTCGCTGGGCCTGCCCGATCTCGGCATCTCGAACCTCGACGACGTGCTGACCGACATCCGCCGCATCACCGATGTCTGCGACGTGCCGCTGCTGGTCGACGTCGACACCGGCTTCGGCGCCTCGGCCTTCAACGTGGCGCGCACCACGCGCTCGCTGATCAAGTTCGGCGCCGCCGCAATGCACATCGAGGACCAGGTCGGCGCCAAGCGCTGCGGCCACCGGCCGAACAAGGAGATCGTCTCGCAGGACGAGATGGTCGACCGCATCAAGGCCGCGGTCGACGCGCGCACCGACGAGCATTTCGTCATCATGGCGCGCACCGACGCGCTGGCGGTCGAGGGCCTGGACAAGGCGATCGAACGCGCGGTGGCCTGCGTCGAGGCCGGCGCCGATGCGATCTTCCCGGAGGCGATGACCGACCTGTCGATGTACCGCAAGTTCGTCGACGCGGTGAAGGTGCCCGTGCTGGCCAACATCACCGAGTTCGGCGCCACGCCGCTGTTTACGCGCGACGAGCTGGCCGGCGCCGGCGTCGCGATGATCCTCTACCCGCTGTCGGCGTTCCGCGCGATGAACAAGGCCGCCGAGAACGTCTACGCGGCGATCCGCCGCGACGGCACCCAGCAGAACGTGCTGGACACCATGCAGACGCGCGCCGAGCTCTACGAGAGCATCGGCTACCATGCATACGAACAGAAGCTGGATGCGCTGTTCGCGCAAGCCAAGGCCAAGTAATCAGAACAGAGCGAAGCAAGGAGACGACATGTCCGAAGCCACTCCGGCGCAAGCCACCCCGAAGCCCAAGAAATCCGTCGCGCTGTCCGGCGTCGTCGCCGGCAATACCGCGCTGTGTACGGTCGGCCGCAGCGGCAACGACCTGCACTATCGCGGCTACGACATCCTCGACGTTGCCGAGACCTGCGAATTCGAAGAGATCGCCTATCTGCTGGTGCACGGCAAGCTGCCGACCCAGGCCGAGCTGAACGGCTACAAGGCCAAGCTGCGCGCGCTGCGCGGCCTGCCCGCCAACGTCAAGGCCGCGCTGGAATGGGTTCCGGCCTCGGCCCATCCGATGGACGTGATGCGCACCGGCGTGTCGGTGCTCGGCACGGTGCTGCCCGAGAAGGAAGACCACAATCTGCCGGGCGCGCGCGACATCGCCGACCGCCTGATGGCCTCGCTCGGCTCGATGCTGCTGTACTGGTACCACTACAGCCATAACGGCCGGCGCATCGAGGTCGAGACCGACGACGATTCGATCGGCGGCCACTTCCTGCATCTGCTGCACGGCCGCAAGCCCAGCGAGCTGTGGGAACGCGCGATGCACACCTCGCTGAACCTGTACGCCGAGCACGAATTCAACGCGTCGACCTTCACCGGCCGCGTGATCGCCGGCACGGGTTCCGACATGTATTCGGCGATCTGCGGCGCGATCGGCGCGCTGCGCGGCCCCAAGCACGGCGGCGCCAACGAGGTCGCGTTCGAGATTCAGAAGCGCTACGACACGCCCGACGAGGCCCAGGCCGACATCACCCGCCGCGTCGAGAACAAGGAAGTCGTGATCGGCTTCGGCCATCCGGTCTACACGACCGGCGATCCGCGCAACCAGGTGATCAAGGAAGTCGCGCGCCGCCTGTCGAAGGACGCCGGCTCGATGAAGATGTTCGACATCGCCGAGCGCCTGGAGACCACGATGTGGGACATCAAGAAGATGTTCCCCAATCTCGACTGGTTCAGCGCCGTCAGTTACCACATGATGGGCGTGCCGACCGCGATGTTCACGCCGCTGTTCGTGATCGCGCGGACCTCCGGCTGGGCCGCGCACATCATCGAGCAACGCATCGACAACAAGATCATCCGCCCGAGCGCCAACTACATCGGCCCGGACAACCTGAAGTTCGTGCCGATCGAGAAGCGCCGCTGATGCGGCAGATCCGGGCGGGAGCGGCCGCGCCACGCGCTCCGCTTCCGCCCGCAGTCCGCATGTCCCACGACACACCACGGCGCGCCGAGCACGACCCGTATTGATCCCCTCCCCATGAATACTGCCTACCGCAAACCGCTGCCCGGCACGGGCCTGGACTATTTCGACGCACGCGCCGCGGTCGATGCAATCCAGCCCGGCGCCTATGACAAGCTGCCCTACACCTCGCGCGTGCTCGCCGAAAACCTGGTGCGCCGCTGCGACCCGTCGCTGCTGAACGCGGCGCTGACCCAGCTGATCGAACGCAAGCGCGAGCTGGACTTCCCGTGGTTCCCTGCGCGCGTGGTCTGCCACGACATCCTCGGCCAGACCGCGCTGGTGGACCTCGCCGGCCTGCGCGATGCGATCGCCGACCAGGGCGGCGATCCGGCCCAGGTCAATCCGGTGGTGCCGGTCCAGCTGATCGTCGACCATTCGCTGGCGGTCGAGCACGGCGGTTTCGACAAGGATGCCTTCGCCAAGAACCGCGCGATCGAGGAGCGCCGCAACGAGGATCGCTTCCACTTCATCGAGTGGACCCGCAAGGCGTTCAAGAACGTCGACGTGATCCCGCCGGGCAACGGCATCATGCATCAGATCAATCTGGAGCGGATGTCGCCGGTGATCCATGCCGTCGACGGCGTCGCCTACCCCGACACGCTGGTCGGCACCGACAGCCATACGCCCCATGTCGACGCGCTGGGCGTGATCGCCATCGGCGTGGGCGGCCTCGAGGCCGAGAACGTGATGCTGGGCCGCGCGTCGTGGATGCGGCTGCCGGACATCGTCGGCGTCGAGCTGCGCGGCAAGCCGCAGCCGGGCATCACCGCGACCGACATCGTGCTGGCGCTGACCGAATTCCTGCGCAGCCAGCGCGTGGTGGGCGCCTATCTCGAATTCCGCGGCGAAGGCGCGGCCAGCCTGACGCTGGGCGATCGCGCGACCATCTCCAACATGGCCCCCGAATACGGCGCCACCGCGGCGATGTTCTTCATCGACGGCCAGACCATCGACTATCTGCGCCTGACCGGCCGCAGCGACGAGCAGGTGCGTCTGGTCGAGACCTACGCGAAGACGGCGGGGCTGTGGGCCGATACGCTGGAGGACGCCGAATACGAGCGCGTGCTCGAGTTCGACCTGTCGACCGTGGTCCGCAATATGGCCGGCCCGTCGAACCCGCACAAGCGCCTGCCGACCACCGCGCTGGCCGAACGGGGCATCGCCGGCCAATGGCAGGAAGTGCCGGGACAGATGCCGGACGGCGCCGTGATCATCGCCGCCATCACCAGCTGCACCAACACCAGCAATCCGCGCAACGTGATCGCCGCCGGCCTGCTGGCGCGCAACGCCAACGCGCGCGGCCTGACGCGCAAGCCCTGGGTCAAGTCCTCGCTCGCGCCGGGCTCCAAGGTGGTGCAGCTGTATCTGGAGGAAGCCGGACTGCTGCCCGAGCTCGAACGGCTGGGCTTCGGCATCGTCGCGTTCGCCTGCACCACCTGCAACGGCATGTCGGGCGCGCTCGATCCGGCGATCCAGCAGGAGATCGTCGAGCGCGACCTGTATGCGACCGCGGTGCTGTCGGGCAACCGCAATTTCGACGGCCGTATCCATCCCTACGCGAAGCAGGCCTTCCTGGCCTCGCCGCCGCTGGTGGTCGCCTACGCGATCGCCGGCACCATCCGCTTCGACATCGAGCGCGACGTGCTGGGCCACGACGCGAACGGCCAGCCGGTGACGCTGAAGGACATCTGGCCGAGCGACGAGGAGATCGACGCGATCGTCGCGCAAAGCGTCAAGCCCGAGCAGTTCCGCAAGGTCTACGAGCCGATGTTCGCGGTACAGGCGGCCAACGCCGAGACCATCAGCCCGCTGTACGACTGGCGGCCGCAGAGCACCTATATCCGCCGCCCGCCGTACTGGGAAGGCGCGCTGGCCGGGGAGCGCACGCTCAAGGGCCTGCGTCCGCTGGCGGTGCTCGGCGACAACATCACCACCGACCACCTGTCGCCGTCCAACGCGATCCTGCCCGACAGCGCCGCCGGCGAATACCTGGCGAAGATGGGCCTGCCCGAGGAAGACTTCAATTCGTACGCGACCCACCGCGGCGACCACCTGACCGCGCAGCGCGCGACCTTCGCCAACCCGACCCTGGTCAATGAAATGGCGGTGGTCGACGGCAAGGTCAGGAAGGGTTCGCTGGCGCGCATCGAGCCGGAGGGCAAGGTCGTGCGCATGTGGGAAGCGATCGAGACCTACATGGAGCGCAAGCAGCCGCTGATCATCATCGCCGGCGCCGACTACGGCCAGGGCTCGTCGCGCGACTGGGCAGCCAAGGGCGTGCGGCTGGCCGGCGTGGAGGCGATCGTCGCCGAAGGCTTCGAGCGGATCCACCGCACCAATCTGATCGGCATGGGCGTGCTGCCGCTGGAGTTCAAGCCGGGCACCAACCGCCTGACGCTGCAGATCGACGGCACCGAGACCTTCGACGTGATCGGCGAGCGCAAGCCGCGCGCGGACCTGACGCTGGTGATCCACCGCAGGAACGGCGAGCGCGTCGAGACCGCGGTGACCTGCCGGCTCGATACCGCCGAGGAAGTGTCGATCTACGAAGCCGGCGGCGTGCTGCAGCGCTTCGCGCAGGACTTCCTCGATTCGACCAAGGCGGCGCGGGCGGCCTCGGCCGCATCGGCTGCATGAACCGGGCGCGGCGCTCCACCCTGAATCAGCACGAGGCATCCATGGTTTCCCTTCCCCAGATCCGCATCCCCGCCACCTATATGCGTGGCGGCACCAGCAAGGGCGTGTTCTTCCGCCTGCAGGACCTGCCCGAGGCGGCGCAGTCGCCGGGCCCCGCCCGCGATGCGCTGCTGATGCGCGTGATCGGCAGCCCCGACCCGTACGGCAAGCAGATCGACGGCATGGGCGCGGCGACGTCGAGCACCAGCAAGACGGTGATCGTGTCGCGCAGCAGCCGGCCCGACCACGACGTCGACTATCTGTTCGGCCAGGTCGCGATCGACCAGCCCTTCGTCGACTGGAGCGGCAACTGCGGCAACCTGTCCGCCGCGGTGGGCCCGTTCGCGATCTCCGCCGGGCTGATCGATCCGGCGCGCATCCCGCGCGAGGGCGTCGCCACCGTGCGCATCTGGCAGGCCAATATCGGCAAGACGATCGTCTCGCATGTGCCGATCGTCGACGGCATGGTCAAGGAGACCGGCGACTTCGAGCTGGACGGCGTGACCTTCCCCGCTGCCGAGATCATGCTCGAGTTCATGGACCCGGCGGCCGAGGAGGAAGGCGGCGGCGGCGCGATGTTCCCGACCGGCAACCTGGTCGACGACCTCGAGGTGCCGGGTGTCGGCACGCTGCAGGCGACGATGATCAATGCCGGCATTCCGACCATCTTCGTCAACGCCGACGCGATCGGCTACACCGGCACCGAGCTGCAGGAGGCGATCAATGGCGATCCCAAGGCGCTCGCGATGTTCGAGACCATCCGCGCCTACGGGGCCGTGCGCATGGGCCTGATCCAGAACGTGGACGAGGCCGCGCGGCGCCAGCACACGCCCAAGGTGGCCTTCGTCGCCCCGCCGGCCAGCTATACCGCGTCGAGCGGCAAGCCGGTGCGCGCCGAAGACATCGACCTGCTGGTGCGCGCGCTGTCGATGGGCAAGCTGCACCACGCGATGATGGGCACGGCGGCGGTGGCGATCGGCACCGCGGCGGCCATTCCCGGCACCCTGGTCAATCTCGCTGCCGGCGGCGGCAAACGCCAGGCCGTGCGCTTCGGCCATCCGTCCGGCACGCTGCGCGTCGGCGCCGAGGCCGAGCAGGTGGACGGCGAATGGGTAGTGAAGAAGGCCATCATGAGCCGCAGCGCCCGGATCCTGATGGAAGGCTGGGTGCGGATGCCGGGCGACTGGAACCCGGTTGCCTGATGGCAGGGATGCCGGGCCGCTTGTCGGCCCGGCATGTCATGGCGGTGGGCGGGAAATCTGGCGGTTAATTGCGTTTCAACGCAATGTCCAACGGGACGACGGTCACCGCACAGCGGCGGACAGTCCCGTCTCGGCCCGTTTCGGCACGTCTCGGCAGCGCCCGGGCCTCCCTGGCCCTCAACCAAACAACACGCTATTCATCAGCGCCTTCGCCACCACGGTGCCCGCCTCCGGCTGTTCGGCATAGACCGTGATCTCCGTGGCGATCTGCCGCTGGCCGCGGCGCACCACCGTCGCCACGGCGCGCAGCGCGGCCGCCTCGGCCGGCGCCACATACTGGATCGACAGCGCGCTGGTCGCGCCGCCGCGCACCTTGTCCGGGTCCGCGCCGGACGCCGCCGCCGCCGCGCCGGCGATATCGATCAGCGTCGCTATCACGCCCCCGTGCACCGTCTTGCCGACCGTGACATCGCCGGGACTGAACGGCAGCACCAGCTCGACATGCTCGGGCGCCAGCACGTCGAGCGCGACGCCGAGCGTGCGGGCCACCGGCGAGCCGATCAGGATTTCCTCGACCATCGCGCGAATGCGGGGCGCGACCTCGGCATAGGTACCGGTGGCGGAGAGTGGGGTCAGGGAAGACATCATGCGGGCTCCTGAGAGGGAATCGTGGGTGCGTCGTGGTGAGTCCATGATGGCAGCCGGCGTCGCCGACGCTCAATTACCCGGCAGGTAATCCGATCGACGACGCGGCAGCCGACGCCAGTAGCCGACGCCGGTAGCCGACGCCGGTAGCCGACACCGGTGGACAACGCCGGTGGACGATGCAGTGGTCGACGCGCTGAGCGGAGAATATTGCCGATCGGCGCCACACCGCGCCGCGGCACCGCCCCACCCCGCCGCTTATAATGGCCGCCTTTGCCACACCCAGCCGCCATGCCGCAAACCCGCCCCGATTCCGCGCCAGACCCGCTCGCCCTGCCCGACTCCGCCGAGACCACCGACGACAGCCTGTTCGACCGTCCCGACAGCCCCTGCGTCGGCATCTGCTCGACGCTGTTCGACGAGGTCTGCCAGGGCTGCGGCCGCACCGCGATGGAGGTCAGCAACTGGGTCTTCATGAGCGACGCGGAAAAGCAGGCGGTGTGGGAACGCATCACGCGCGAAGCCACCGCGCGCCGTTTCCAGCGCGACTAGGGCTCCCCTCTGGCCCCTCTGGCCCCTCTGGCCCCTCTGGCCCCTCTGGCCGCTCTGGCGCCTCTGGCGCCTCTGGCCCCTCTGGCCGCTCTGGCGCCTCTGGCCCCTCTGATCCGGAGAGCCTTGATCCAGAGCGCCCTGATCAGCAGAGCGCCCTGATCAGCAGAGTCCACTGATCCGCAGAGCCCTGGCCCGACAAGCCCTCACCGGCTCGCCCCGCTCGTCCGGCCGCCATCGCGCGCCGCCGGCGTCAGCACCAGCGTCTCGAACGCCTTCGCCCCCGCCGGATGCCCGGCCCCCTGGATCGTCACGTACTCGCCGCGCGCCCATTGCTCGGTCCAGTCGCGATAGTGCGGCGACAACACGTTGCCTGATTGCCCCGTCGGCGTGATGAAGCGCGAGGCCGACAGATCGGCCAGGTCGTAGATCGCCCGCACGCTGGCGCCATGCACGTTCTCGAACGGCGCCTGTTCGTCGCCCAGGTTGTGGCGGCCGGCATTGACGGTATAGGTGTCGCCGCCGGTCGGCACCTTGACGTTGAAGAACCCGGCCAGCGACGGCACCTTGGCGAACGGCCGGTGTTCGGCGCGGGCGGCATGGGCCTGGCCCCAGCGCCAGCGCCGCGGATCGTCGCCGTAGCGCTGCTGCAGATCGGCGATGGCCCGTATCCACGCGGCGCCCATCGCGTCGTTGCAGTCCTCGGGCGCCGGCGTCTTGGGATCGTCGCACCAGAAGCGCCCCAGGCCCCGCGAGCTGCGCAGCACGTTCAGCATCGCCTGTTGCACATTGCGCTGCTCCCACATGCGTGCGAACACGCCATCGCCGACCTTGCCCTCGAACATGCCGCGCGACAGCTCGCGCAGCCAGGCGGTGGCGACCAGCGGCTCTGCGCGGTCCGCCGACATCGTGCCGTCCCACCGCGCCAGCGCGGCGAACAGCTCGCGCTCGCGCGCCGGACGCGTTTCGTCGGCGGCAATCGACGCACCGAGCAGCAGCGGCAAGGCGTCCTTGACCGCCAGCGACAGCTCGTCCTTCTGGATCGCCGCGAACGTATCGAGCGTGTGCTGCCGCCGCGCGCCAAGCAAGGCCCGGATGCGGTCGTGCCGATACGGCACGGTCCATTCGCTGGTCAGGAAGTACGGATAGTCGTCCGGCACGATCTTCTGGTTCGCGGTCACCACCATGCCGCCGGGCGGATTGAAGCTGCGCGGCAGCCGTTCGAACGGAATGAAGCCGTTCCAATCGTAGCGCGCGTCCCAGCCGGGCGCCGGAGCCAGGCCCTTCAGATCGTTGGCGGCGTGGCGCAGCGGCACGCGGCCCGGCGCGATGAAGCCGATGTTGCCGTCGACATCGGCATAGACCGCGCTCTGCTGGGGCGTGTGGAAGTCGCGCAACGCCTCTGTGAAACTGGTCCAGTCGTGCGCGCGGTTCAGCTTCAGGCCGGCCTGCACGGTGCGGTCGTCCGGCCGCAGCGCGACCCATTGGAATGCCACCACATACTGGGCGCCCAGCGGCGCGACGGCGGCCGCGAGCGGGTCGGCGACATCGGAGATCACCGGCCCGTGGCGGGTCGAGCGGACCCGGATCATCACGTCGGGCTGGTCCTTGACGCGGATGGTCTCCTCGCGCACCGCGAAATCGGCCCAGCCGTTCGGCGTCTGGTACTGCTCGGGCCGGCCGGGACGAAGCCGCTCGATATACAGGTCCTGCAGATCCGGCGCGGTATTGGTAAAGCCCCAGGCGATGCGTGGCGTATGGCCGATCACGACCACCGGCATGCCCGGCAAGGTGGCGCCGGTCACGTCCAGCCCCGGCGCGCGCAGCGTGGCGAAGTACCACAGCGCCGGCGCCTGCAGGCCCAGATGCAGATCGTTGGCCAGCAGCGGCTTGCCCGAGCGCGTATGGGCGCCCGATACGACCCAGTTGTTCGATCCCATGCCTTCGACCAGCCCCCGCGGCGCCGCGGCCTCGACGCTGGCCATCGCCGTGGTCAGCGGGGCCAGCTGGCGGTACAGCGCGGGATAGTCGGTGGTGCGCAGCGGCTGCTCGCCCGGATACGGCGCCAGCAGCTCGTTGATGCGCGACAGCGGCAGCGTCTGCGCCAGCCGCATGCGCAGCACCTCGCGGCTCCAGTTGGCGCTCAGGTCCCAGGCCATCATGGTCTGCCAGGCCAGCGTATCGGCCGGCTCCCAGCGTTCGGGCACGGTGCGCAGGATCGCGAATTCGGGCGGCAACGGGCCCTGGTGGCTGTCGATGCCGGCATTGACGCCGTCGGCATAGGCCTGCAGCGCGGCGCGCGTCTCGGGCGTGCTGGCGGCGAAGGCGGCCTCGGCATTGCGGCGCACGCCGATGGTGCGCAGGAAGCGATCGGTCGGCAGCGCGCTCGGTCCGAGGATTTCGGCCAGCCGGCCGGAGGCGATGCGCTTGTTCATCTGCATCTGCCAGAGCCGGTCCTGCGCATGGACGAAGCCCAGCCCAAAATACGCATCGAGCGGATCGCCGGCCTCGATGCGCGGAATCGCATGGCGGTCGCGCACGATGGTGACGCGCCCGTGCAAACCCGCCAGCGCGACGGTGCCCGCCACCGTCGGCTGCGACGCCTGCCGATACCAGGCATAGCCGCCGATGGCCGCGGCCAGCGCCAGCCCCGCCAGGATCACCGTCAGCCATGCCAGCCGCTTGAGCCAATGCATCGCCTTCCCCTCCCCCGTCCAACCGTTCGTTGCGGTGTCGTGTCGTTGTCGATTATCGCCGACGTAAAAATGCCCGGACAGGCCGGGCATCTTCCAATCGGTCGGCGCTCAGGCCGCGGGCTTCTTCAGCTGCAGCGCCTTGTACTCGAGGAACTCCTCCAGTCCGTACTTGCCGGCCTCGCGTCCATTGCCCGACTGCTTGTAGCCGCCGAACGGCGCCATCATGTTGAAGGGGCCGCCATTGATATCGACCTGGCCGGTACGAATGCGGCGCGCCACGCGAATCGCGCGCGCCTCGTCGCCCGACCACACGCCGCCGCCCAGGCCGTAGACGCTGTCGTTGGCGATGCGCACCGCGTCTTCCTCGGTGTCGTAGCAGATGATCGACAGCACCGGGCCGAAGATCTCTTCCTGCGCGACGGTGGCCTTGGGATCGACGTTGCCCAGCACGGTCGGCTGCACGAAGAAGCCCTTGTCCAGGCCGGCCGGCGGCTCGGTACCGCCCGCCACCAGTTCGGCGCCCTCGTTGAGCCCGCGCTGGATGTACCCCGTCACGCGGTCCTTCTGCGCAGCCGAGATCAGCGGTCCCAGCTTGGTGGTCTCCTGCAGCGGATCGCCGACGGTGAAGCCCGCCACCACCTTCCTGACGATCTCCTTGACCTCGTCATAACGGGCGCGCGGCACCAGCATCCGCGTATGCGCCGAGCAGGTCTGGCCGGAGTTCAGGAAGCAGGCGTTGATGGTGCCCTTGACCGCGGCCGGCAGGTCGGCGTCGTCCAGGATCACCGAGGCGGACTTGCCGCCCAGTTCCAGCGCGACGCGCTTGACGGTCTGCGCGGCCAGCTCGGAGACGCGCTTGCCGGCGCGGGTCGAGCCGGTGAACGACACCATGTCGACCTCGCGGTGGCTGGCCAGCACCTCGCCGACCACCGGACCATAGCCCGTCACCAGGTTGAACACGCCCGGCGGCAGTCCTGCGGCCTCGATCACCTCGGCCAGCACGAAGGCGTTCAGCGGCGCCACCTCGGACGGCTTGAGCACCACCGTGCAGCCCGCGGCCAGCGCGGGCGCAACCTTCAGCGTGATCTGGTTCAGCGGGTAGTTCCACGGCGTGATGGCGGCGACCACGCCGACCGGTTCGCGCACCACCAGCGAATTGCCGACCTCTTCCTCGAAGGTGAAGGACTCGACCAGCTTGGCCGCCTGGCTCCAGTTGAAGACCGGGCCGCCGACCTGGATCGCGCGGGCCAGCTTGATCGGCATGCCCACCTCGGCGGCGATCAGCTGCGCCAGCTCCTCGGTGCGCGCCTTCAGGCCCTCGGCGATCTTGCGGATATAGTCGGCGCGCTGCTGCGGCGGCGTGGCGGCCCAGCCGTCGAAGGCGGCGCGGGCCGCCTGGATGGCGTCCTCGGCGTCGCGCGCATGGCCCTCGGGAATCCGGCCCATCACCTCCTCGGTGGTGGAATGGATGACGTCGATCTGCCCGGTGCCGTGCGGGGCGACCCATTTGCCGTTGATAAAGAGTTTGTCTCGCTGTTGCATAGCCACAATTCCTCGGTGAGCCGTCAGGCGTACAGCCTTTCAGCGTTTCCAACCTGATTCAGGTGTTTCAGGGCGTTTGCCGTTGTTATCAATGTTTTCCGTGCCGACATTGTAGAGCCGATTTTGTCCGGCGATATCGCTTCGCCGCCCGGCGCGCGGCCTGCGCTTGCCAATATCCCGCCGATAATCGCGCGCGGTACCGCTCGCCAGCCATGAAAAAAGGCCGCAACGCGTCGATGCGTTGCGGCCTTCTTGCGGCCTTTCGTTCGCCAGCCTGCCCGCGGTGGCGGGCGGTGAGCAGCAGGCGTGACAGAAACCGTCAGCCGGCGATACCCTGCGACTCCAGATATTCGTCGTAGGTGCCCAGATAATCGGTCACCGTGCCGTCGGTGCGGATTTCGATGATCCGCGTGGCCAGCGCGCTGACGAATTCGCGGTCGTGCGAGACGAAGATCAGCGTGCCGGTGAACTTGTCGAGCGCGATCTGCAGCGACTCGATCGATTCCATGTCCATGTGGTTGGTCGGCTCGTCCAGCGCCAGCACATTATGGCGGCCCAGCATCAGCTTGCCCCAGATCATGCGGCCCTTCTCGCCGCCGGACAGCACCTTGACGGACTTCTTGATGTCGTCGGCCGAGAACAGCAGCCGGCCCAGCGTGCCGCGCAGCGACTGGTCGTCGTCGCCGGCCTGCGTCCACTGGGTCATCCAGTCCATCAGGTTGGTCTCTTCCGGGAACTCCTCGTAGGTGTCCTGGGGCATGTAGCCGACGTTGGCGTTCTCGGCCCACTTGACGGTGCCGTGATCGACCTCGATGCCGCGCTGCACGCCCGTCTGCACCGCGCCGTCCAGCAGGCAGCGCAGCAGCGTGGTCTTGCCCGCGCCGTTCTCGCCGATGATGGCGACACGCTCGCCGGCCTGGATCGACAGCGACAGGTTGTTCAGGATCTGGCGGTCGTAGGCCTTGCTGATGTTCTCGGCGGTCACCGCCAGGTTGTGCAGCTTCTTCTCGAACTCGAAGCGGATGAACGGGTTCTGGCGCGACGACGGCTTGATGTCCTCGACCTTGATCTTGTCGATCTGCTTCAGGCGCGAGGTGGCCTGGCGGGCCTTGGACTTGTTGGCCGAGAAGCGGCGCACGAAGTCCTGCAGTTCGGTGATCCGCTCCTTGGCGCGCGCGTTGGCGGCCATCTGGCGCTCGCGGGCCTGCATCGACGCTTCCATGTAGTCGTCGTAGTTGCCCGGGTAGACCTTCAGCGTGCCGTAGTCCATGTCGGCCATGTGCGTACAGACCGAGTTCAGGAAGTGGCGATCGTGCGAAATGATGATCATGGTGGAATTGCGCTCGTTGAGCACATGTTCCAGCCAGCGGATCGTGTTGATGTCCAGGTTGTTGGTCGGCTCGTCCAGCAGCAGCACGTCCGGATTCGAGAACAGCGCCTGCGCCAGCAGCACGCGCAGCTTCCAGCCCGGCGCGATATTGCTCATCGTGCCCTGATGCTGGTCGGTTGGGATGCCCACGCCCAGCAACAGCTCGCCGGCGCGCGCCTCGGCGGTGTAGCCGTCGTACTCGGCGTACTTGGCCTCGAGCTCCGCGGCCTTCATGTAGTCTTCGTCGGTCGCTTCCGGGTTCGCGTAGATCGCGTCGCGCTCCTGCGCCGCCGCCCACATCTCGGTATGGCCCATCATCACCACGTCGAGCACGCGCATGTCCTCATAGGCGAACTGGTCCTGGCGCAGCTTGCCCAGGCGCACGCCCGGTTCCAGCATCACGTTGCCGGCGCTCGGCTCCAGGTCGCCGCCGAGGATCTTCATGAAGGTGGACTTGCCGCAGCCGTTCGCGCCGATCAGGCCGTAGCGGTTGCCCTCGCCGAACTTGACCGAGATATTCTCGAACAAGGGCTTGGGGCCGAACTGCATGGTGATGTTTGCGGTAGATAGCACGTCGAAGAACCTTTTGGAATGCGGTGTAGCGGTGATGGCGGCCGGTGAAGGGGCCCGGTGGACGCGACAGATCGGCGAAGCCGCCGAAGGCGTGCCGCATGGCGCGGCGGGCTGGGCCAACGGAGCGACCGTGGCACGTGGCCGGACAGGCCTGAGCCCTTCACCTCGCGAAGAATCGGAGATTTTACCATTCCTGGCGCAATCGGGCGCGAGGATGGCGGCGGGTAGGGATGCCGGCCTGCGATCGGATCCTGCGGCGGGTCCTTCAATCAGATGCTGCGATCCGGGCCGGGCCCTCAGCGGGGCGCCCACACCGCGCGCTCAGGCCGCCCCGGCCAGCCGCGGATGCCCCGACATCGTCAGCGTGAAGCCGTCCGCCGAGGCGCGCAGCACGCCCTGCCCGCCCACCGGCAGCGTCAGCTTGCGCGTGCAGTGGCCGAACGGCAGCCCGGTGACGACCGGCACCGGCAGGCGCTCGCGCAGATAGGCCACCACGGCCGGCAGATCGTAGCCGTTGTCATAGTCGCTGACGCGGTAGCTGGAGAAGTCGCCCAGCAGGATCGCGCGCTGGGCGCCCAGCACGCCGGCCTGCTCGAGCTGCAGCAGCATGCGCTCGACGCGGTAAGGCGGCTCGTTGACGTCCTCGAGGAACAGGATGCCGCCGTCGACCTGCGGCAGGTACGGCGTGCCCAGAAGGCTGCACAGCATCGCCAGATTGCCGCCCCACAGCGTGCCCGCCACCTCGCCAGAGAACGGCTGGCCGCCTTCCTGCGGCGCGTCGATGTCGACGGTATAGGACGAGGCGCGCAGCAGCCCTTCGAAATGCCGCCACATATAGGGGTCCACCGGCTCGGCGCCGAAGTCGGCCAGCAGCATCGGGCCGGCCAGGCTGATGCCGCCCGCCCTGGCCAGGTACGCCAGCTGGAAGGCCGTGAAATCGCTGTGGCCGACGATCGGCGTGGCCGCGCGGCGGGCCTGCGCGGCGATGCGGTCGAAGTCGATGCGCGGCAGCAGACGGGCCATGCCGTAGCCGCCGCGCACCGCCAGCGTCAGCGCGCCTGGCGCGCCCATGCCGATGCCATGCAGGTCGGCCAGCCGCTCGTCGTCGGTGCCGCCGAAGCGCTGATGGCGGCGGTCCAGCACTTCCGGGTTGGCAACGTGGTAGCCGTGCGCCCGCAGCCAGTCGCAACCGCGGGTGGCGACGGCCATGTCGTGCGGATAGCCGGAGGGAGCGATCAGGCGGACTTCGATGGGCGCGTTCATGCGTCGGTCTTTCCCTGCGAATCGGATGACGGTTCGGCGCCGGGCGCGGCGCTGGGCTCAGCGCTGATGAACTCGGTGCTGGTGGGCTCGATGCTGGTGGGCTCGATGCTGGGCTCGGCGCCGGGGCCAACGCCACGCTCGATGCCGAGCGGCGCGGTGGCACGGTCCGCCTTCTGCGCGCGTCGCCGCGCCCGGAAGAAGTCGCGCAGCAGCTGGCCGCATTCGTCGGCCAGCACGCCGCCGCGTATCGTGGTCTGGTGATTGAGCCGCGCCTCGGCGAACAGGTCCAGCACGCTGCCGGCGGCGCCGGTCTTGGGATCGGTCGCGCCGAATACCACGTGGCGCAGCCGCGCGTGCAGCATCGCCCCGCTGCACATCGCGCACGGTTCCAGCGTCACGTACAGCTCGCACTCGGGCATGCGGTAGTTGCCGACCACCTGCGCGGCCGCGCGCAGCGCCTGCATTTCGGCATGCGCCGACGGATCGCGCGAGCGGATCGGCAGATTGTGGCCGCGCGCGATGATCGCGTCGTTCCAGACCACCACCGCGCCCACCGGCACCTCGCCCGCGGCTTCCGCCAACCGGGCCTCCTCCAGCGCGGCGCGCATGAAGCGCTGGTCGCGCTCGTCGGCCTGCGGTCCTTCGAAGGGCGGCGTGGCGGCGGCGGTGGACGATGGCGGCGGCGTGTCGGTCATCGGCGCGTCGGTGGCGAATTTGGTGGTGAGTTGAGGCAGCGGGTCGGCGTTGAATCGGCGTTGAATCGGCGTTGATTTGGTGCTGACTGGCGGCAAGTTGGCGGCGAGTTTGCGTCAATCAATTCCGCGAGACGCCGGAACGCCCTCAGTCCTGCGCCGGCGCCACGGCGGGCGCGGTCACCTCGGCCCAGCAGTTCGGCGTCTCGAACAGCACCAGCCGGGTCAGCTGCAGATGATGCCCGAAGCAGTCCTTGAACACCGGCGCCAGCATGTCGAAGGCGATCTGCGCCAGGTTCTCGACGGTCGGAATCGCGTCGAGCACCACCGTCTTGTGCCCCTCCATGCCGCGCAGGAATTCGAGCAGCGCGGTGTCGCCGCGATGGATCAGGAAGGCGTGGTCCCACTTGTCGACCAGATGCCGGTTCGCCAGCGCCTTGATGTCGCCAAAGTCCAGGATCATGCCCTCGTCCGCCGCGCCCTCGCGATGCAGCACCTCGCCCGACAGCGTCAGGTCGAGCCGATATCGGTGGCCATGGATATTGCGGCATTGGCCGCCATGGTTGGGGATGCGGTGGCCGGCGTCGAATTCGAGGCGGCGCGTGATCGAGACTTGCTTGTTCATGAAGACCGGTGCCGGGACCCGTGCGGCAGACGCCTAGCGGATGCCCAGCAGCTTGTGGGTTTGCAGCGAAAGGCGCCAGCGCGGATGGCGCTGGCAGAAATCGACGGCGAGGGCCGTATTCTCGCGCGCCAGCGGGCCGTCCATCGGCTGCACGAGGAAATAGCGGAAATCCAGCGCCTCGTATGCCGCGAAGTCCTGGCCGGGCTGCGGGATCACGACCTTGAGTTCGTCGCCGCGCGTGACCACCAGTTCGGCGCCCATCTTCGGGCTGACGCAGACCCAGTCGATGCCGTCCGGCACCGCGATCGTGCCATTGGTCTCGATCGCGATCTCGAAGCCCTGCGCGTGCAGCGCGTCGATCAGCGGCGCATCGAGCTGCAGCAGCGGCTCGCCGCCGGTGCAGACCACCAGCGGGCGGCCGCCCGCGCCTTGCGGCCATTGCGAGGCCACCTGCGCGGCCAGTTCCTCGGCGCTGCGGTACTTGCCGCCCAGCGTGCCGTCGGTGCCGACGAAATCCGTATCGCAGAAGCGGCAGATCGCCTGCTCGCGATCCTGCTCGCGGCCGGTCCACAGATTGCAGCCCGCGAAGCGGCAGAACACGGCGGCGCGGCCCGCGTTGGCGCCCTCGCCCTGCAGCGTGTAGAAGATTTCCTTGACGGCGTAAGTCATGCTTGCGGTCGGTTCGACCTGGAAGATTGGCGACGGGATGGTGCCCTGGCTGTCCCTGCCGGGCAGGGGGCGAATGCCGTGCGGCTGGCCCTGGCGGGGGCGTTCCCGGTCGCGCGGGGAAACGCGACAGTATACCAAAGACGCCTTAATGCCGCAGGCGCATGGCCGGCGGCCGTTCCGCGACCTGGCTCGGGGCGTCGTCCTGCATCCGCGCCGCCAGGAAGTCCAGAAAGCAGGCAATCCGCGCCGACAGCTGGGTATTCAGATAGTAGACCGCGTGGATGGGCTGGCGCACGTCGAGCGTCTCGCGGGGAAACAGCTGCACCAGGTCGCCGCGGGCGCGGTCCTGCGCGGTCATGAAGTCGGCCAGGCACACCACGCCCTGGCCCGCCAGCGCCAGCTGGCGCAGCGTCTCGCCGCTGGAGGCGGACACCGCCGGCGTGATCTCGAACTCGTTGCCGGCCTCGTCGCGCAGCGGCCACCGGTTCAGGCTGTCGGGCTGCGTGAAGCCCAGCAGGCTGTGACGGGCCAGCTCCCCGACCGAGCGCGGCCGCCCGTGCGCCTTCAGGTAGGCGGGGCTGGCCAGCACGCGCAGGCGACTGTGGCACAGCGGCCGGGCATGCAGCGTCGAATCGCGCAGCGCGCCGATGCGGATCGCGACATCGGTGCGGTGCTCCAGCAGATCGATGATCTGGTCGCTGCTGTGCAGCTCCAGCTCGATCTCGGGATAGGCGCGGCGGAAGTCGTCGACCAGCGGCACCACCACATGGAGCATGAACGGCGACGCGGCGTTGATGCGCAGCTTGCCGGCCGGCTTCTGCCGCCGCAGCGCGATCTGGTCCTCGGCCTGGTCGACCGCGCCAAGGATCGCGCGGGCATGCGCCAGCAGCGCGGCGCCCTCCTCGGTCAGCTCGAGCCGGCGCGTGGTCCGGCGCAGCAGCGCGGTGGCGAGCTTGTCCTCGAGCCGCGCCAGCGCCCGGCTGACGCCGGACACGGTCTGGCCCAGCTGGTCGGCCGCGGCGGTGATCGAGCCGCTGTCGACCACGGTGACGAAGGCCAGCAATTCTTCCAGGGTCATTTTCATGGCGGATGTTCCTGCGGGATCGAGCGGGACCGCTCCGGCGGGTCCAGCCGGGGGCGCCGGCATGGCGAGCAGGGGCCGCAATTATTGACTACGGATCAAGTATTTTCTGCATATTAACGGATTAATCGGCAAGCCTGCCAGGGTCACAATGCGTGCCATTCCGATCCCTGATACCTGACACCTGATACCTGGAGGCCATCATGCCCCTCGCCTTACTCGCGCTGACGATCAGCGCATTCGCCATCGGCACGACGGAGTTCGTCATCGTCGGCCTGATTCCCACCGTCGCGGCCGATCTGAACGTGTCGCTCCCCTCGGCCGGCCTGCTGGTCAGCCTGTACGCGCTCGGCGTCGCCGTCGGCGCCCCGCTGCTGACGGCGCTGACCGGCCGGCTGCCGCGCAAGACCCTGCTGCTGTCGCTGATGGCGCTGTTTACGCTCGGCAACCTGCTGGCCTGGCAGGCGCCCGGCTACGGCTCGCTGGTGCTGGCCCGCGTGCTGACCGGCCTCGCCCACGGCGTGTTCTTCTCGATCGGCTCGACGATCGCGACCGGTCTGGTGCCGCGCGAGAAGGCGGCCAGCGCGATCGCCATCATGTTCACCGGCCTGACCGTCGCGCTGGTCACCGGCGTGCCGCTGGGCACCTTCATCGGCCAGCATTTCGGCTGGCGCGAGACCTTCCTGGCCGTCTCGGCGCTGGGTGTGATCGCCTTCGTCGGCAGCCTGCTGTTCGTCCCGTCGAGGATCCGCCATACGCCGCCCGCCTCGCTGATGCAGCAGGCGCGCGTGCTGGCCGAACCGCGGCTGCTGCTGGTTTATGCCAAGACCGCGATCGGCTACGGCGGCTCGTTCATTCCCTTCACCTTCCTCGCGCCGATCCTGCAGGACGTGTCCGGCTTCGACGCCGGCGCCGTCAGCCTGGTGATGCTGGTGTACGGCCTGTCGGTCGCCGCGGGCAATATCTGGGGCGGCCGCCTGGCCGACCGCCACGGCCCGATCCCGGCGCTGAAGACGATGTTCGTGCTGCTGGCCGCGGTGCTGCTGGTGCTGAACTTCACCGCGCCGCACCGCTGGCTGGTGGTGGCGACGGTGCTGGCCTGGGGCGCGGTCGCATTCGGCAACGTGCCCGGCCTGCAGGTCTATGTCGTCAAGCAGGCCGAGCGCTTTACGCCGCAGGCGGTCGACGTCGCCTCCGGCCTGAATATCGCGGCGTTCAATCTCGGCATCGCCGGGGCCGCGTGGGCGGGTAGCCTGATCGTGACGCACCTTGGCCTGATGCATACGCCGTGGATCGGCGCGGCGGTGGTGCTGGTCGCGCTGGCGCTGACGGTCTGGAGCGGCCGCCTCGACCGCGCCGACGGCGTGGTCCATCGCGGTGGCCGCACCGCCGGCGCGATGTCGCACTGATCGGCCATCGGCGCTGGTCAGCCATCCGGGCTGATCAGCGATCCTCACCGATTGCCCATCCGAGCCGATCGCCATCTGAGCCGAACGCCATCCGAGCCGATCGCCATCCGAGCGGATCGGCGATCCGAGCCGATCGCGCATCCGGGCCGAACGCCATCCGAGCGGATCGGCGATCCGAGCCGATCGCGCATCCGGGCCGATCGCCATCCGAGCCGATCGGCGATCCGAGCCGATCGCGCATCCGGGCCGATCCGTCATCCCGCAGTGCGTGGCGGCGCCGGCAAGCCCGCCGCCACGCGCGAAATCTGCACCGCTTCCCGGGCTTGCCGACCAAGGCTTCAAGCCTGTCTCCATCCCGCCCCGCGCATGTGATCCATGCCACCACGGCATGCAACTTGCGTTCCGCTAGCCCGTCTGCGCGCAAAGACAGAACGCCGGGCGACGCCCGGCGACATCACACATCTCGGAGAGACAGCATGAAAGCAACGACCTTGGCAGCGGCGCTCGCCTCCTGCCTGGCGC